>JAITVC010000183.1 GCA_031286005.1 Bacteroidales bacterium | reverse complement strand
GGATGTATTCATACGCAAAAACCTTCGCAGAACCTTTTTTAACAACATCCGTAACCGAATACCGAAACATCCAAACTGCGCCTATACAAAGTAGTAAAAGCGTAAAAACCAATATTCGTTTTTTTTTCATAATACGCTTGCGAAGTTAGGATTTTTTTTGACATTTGCAAAGTTACAAAAAAAATCTCAATTAAAAAACTTATAAAGTGTTAAAAACAAAAAAGCCACCCAACCGGATGGCTTTTTTATTTCAAACAAGTCTCTTATTGAGCAATTTCATGAGATACATACTCGAATGTGCCAGCGCCTGTACATTTGTAGGTATATTCATACATAACATCACCACTATCTGCAAAACCATTCGGACGGTGAATCTTGCATGTTACTTTGTAGTTTACTTGAACACCATCCACAGATTGCTTTGAATCAGGAAATTTCAACCCCAAGAATATTCCCATACCTTCTTCTAAGCGCTTAAACATAATATCAACTTGTTTTTCGGAATCTCCGTCGGCATCTTTCATTTCAGAATCAACACCGTACCATTCGTCGCGATAGTCAAGACGGAAACTTACATTTGTATAACGACTACCGAAACCGTAATAGTATTCTTCATTGTCGTAAGTAGTTGCCCCGTCTTCGAATTCAGGTTTGTTTGCTATAATATAGTCCACCATCATTTTATAGTCAGCAGTAACCATTGTGAATGTAACTGTCGGATCAGGAACCCATATCCTATCTTCTGAAAAGACAAATTGTTCAGTTCTTTGACTAGAGTTTTTCCAATTTGTTCCATCAAAGATATAATAACTGGTGCGATTTGGTGGAGGATTACTCCCTGCATAGTACTTGTAGGTAATTCCTTTAATAGTTCCTTCTGTGGCATACGTTTGTTTAAGAAAATTGATCAAATAGAAATCGACATTCATATTTGCATCAAAGTTGTCATACCTTCCAGGTTGACCATTTTCCTCTCCCATAGCATTATAATCATCTTCAGTTAATGTGTAGATGTTACCGGCTGGGACAGCATCAATGATGTCTTGGTCTAAAAAGTTGTAAGTTACTTTACAAAGCGCTCCCACATCTGCTCCAATGTATTTTTCTTTCAAAAATAAGTTGGCAGAATCTTTGAACGGGAAATCCTGGGCAAAATATTTGCGCGTTTTTACAGCTGCCGGAACTGACTTGTGAGCATAATCTGCATCAGTTAAAGTATATTCATACACAGCTTTTGATGTGTTGGGTTTCGCAGCATCTTTATAGCCTGGAAAATTGTTGTCATTGTATTTTGTACAAGAACTTAAAATAGCCAGTACAAAAACGGATAATATGCTTAATTTTTTCATAATATTTATTGTTTTTTAAGTTCTTAATTTTAGAAATTGATTTTCAAGCTAAGCGACATCGTGCGACCAAATCCGTACAACACTCGCACATCTTCATTTTTGTGCGAACCACCATCTGTTGCATCAACAATATAATCTTGGTCAAACACGTTGCCTACATTTCCAACAAGTCGGGCACGTAAGCCGCCAATTTCAAAACCATAGCTCATATTGAAATCGAAAACACCAGCTGCCGGAATCATCCATGGCGTTCCATAGCTATTAACTCTTTCGTTTGAAGGGTTGGTAGATAGACTAATATTGCTACCGCTTGAATTGACAATTTCAAAATCAGCATAATTATTGGCATAAAACGTATAATCCAAACCTAAACGGAAACTTGGTAAAACTTCATATTTTACACCAAATGCCATAGTGGTTTGCGCAGAGTTTCCTGTTTTTACACCTTTCAAATCAACTATAGCATAGGCTTGAGTCCATGCTGACGAGTTTGCAACATCATTGACAGTTTGTCCTTTATCATTGATCGGCTGTCCGGCATCGTTGTATAAATCGCCCTTAGCAATATTGTTCCAACGCCAATTTCCAAACGATCCCATACCTGTAATTTCTAATTTAGAGAATGGTTTGAATACAAAGTCGAACTCAATACCTTGATGCAAAGCATCAGCTCCAGTTACGTTAAGATAACCTCTATTGGATGAAACTGTATCGTTTTGGGTATAGGTAAGGCCTCTCGTAATAGTCTTATCATTCCAATTAGTGTGATAAGCATTCACGTTAGCAGTAAAATATTGTGAACGGAAGCCATAACCAAATTCTACAGAAAAGATTTTTTCATTAACAGCATTAGGATTAATATCGTGGCTATTAACAGCATTTAAGAATGTACCTCGTGAAAGATAGGGTGCACGAGAAATAGACCCTACATTGACAAATACGTTGTGATTATCATTAATGTTGTAGTTTGCTCCTGCTTTTGCTGTATAACCCAAATAGTTTGCGGTTTCTGATTTTTGGTTGCCTTCTGAATAATAATAGCGGTCGACGCGTGCATGACTGGTATTTGATAGTGAAGCAGAAACAAATGTAGTCAATTTATCTTTTGAATATTCGGCTTGCCCGAAAATACCGTATTGATTAACCAAACCGTCATAGTCCCGATACACCACATCGCCTACACGAAGTTTTTCATACAACCAAGAATCATCATTTCGGAGAATTGGGTCAGGTGATGCTGTTCTTGAGCCGTTATCAAGGGCATAAGCATAGCCATATTTATCTGTTCCATACAAATCAGAAACAATATTGGTGTGAGTCCCTTTGTACATTCTAAGGTCGAGACCACCGGAGAATTCGATATTATCGTTTATCGAATGGGTTAATGTTGATAATAAACCATACCAGTTATGGTGGTTAGGGTTTTGCGACATATACATTAATGAACCGTTTTCTGATGTTCCATTCAAAGCATAGATAGCCGCATAATCGAATGTTCCATCGACAGCACGGAATTGTGTGTTTGGAACACCTGACGTAGAAGCACCATACCAATATCCACGATAAGTGCCATCGGCACCTTGTCCGCTGTATCCACCTCCACGACCGATTGACGTGTAAAGAGCCGTCGAAAGGAATGTCTTTTCATCAATATTCCAATAGTGATTTAACGAAATTTGGGGTTTGTGATAATAGTTGTATGCTGATGTTTTACGTTCGCCATGCAAACCAAAACCATAAGTAGCATTGTATTTGTAGCCTTCCGGTTGTTTTTCCCATTCAGAAATAGTTAAACGGTCATAGTTGCTTCTTTGCCAGTGTGTCTGCGGAGCACCGAAACCGGTTAAGGAAATGGTATGATTTTTGTTGATTTCTTTAGAAATATTAGCAAAATACGAATAGCCTTCAAATTCGGTACCTTGAATATAACCATTTCCCCAAGTTTTAGCTGCCAAAAGAGTTACAGCCCATTTATTGGCCGTTAAACCTGTTGAAGCGCTAAAACTGATTTTATTGTAACCATCGTTACCAATACCATAGGAAATTGCACCTCCTCGTTTGGCATCTGTTGATCGGGTTACAATATTAATAGAGCCTCCCACAGACGGAGCTGCCAATTTTGATGCTCCAAGTCCGCGTTGCACTTGCATCGAGCGGGTAACATCTGCCAAACCTGCCCAATTCGACCAATACACGCCACCCCATTCCATATCATTAACCGGCACACCGTTGATCAACACGGCTACGTTTTCTGTAG
>JAITVC010000149.1 GCA_031286005.1 Bacteroidales bacterium | reverse complement strand
CTATGGATTCTACGGTTGGTATAGAGAGCCGCTT
Source organism: Bacteroidales bacterium (assembly GCA_031286005.1). The sequence continues at coordinate 10,171 of JAITVC010000149.1, read as the reverse complement.
TGCACCAATCTTTGGAATTTTGAAACGGCGACTGTTCAGAATAATCTCACGTTATATGCGAAATGGGGAGAGCCATCGGCGGTTCAAGACCTCTTGGATGCCGAGCAATCGGAGTCGCTGAAGGCTTGGGTTCAAAACGGCGCGTTGCATATTTCCGGATTAATTATTAATCAGCCGTTTGAGATTTATACGATAACGGGGATTCCGGTGTATCGTGGTGTGGTAACATCGGATGTAGAGGCTATTTCTTGCGGCTCTTTGCCTCATGGTATTTACATTATTCATCAATCTAATCGTTCACTTAAATTAAATTTATAAACACTATGAAAAAAGTTATTCTATCAATCATTACAGCAATCTTGTTTGCAAGCATTTGTTTTGGGCAAACATCGGATGCTATTTCCATCGTTTCCGGAAAGTGGGAACGGCGAGGCGGAGCAGAAGTCTCTTTATTTAAAGTTATTTCCGGGCGGCTCGAAAAACTAAACACGTGCTATCTGCAAAGCGACAAGCAGTTCTCGTTTGCGTTTTCTCAAACCGAGGAGGGGTATTATGTGATAGGTCTTGGTTCGCCGATGAGCCGAGCGGCCAAATATGCCTTTTATTTTAAACCGGGCGATAGGCTAAACCTTGTGGTGAATGATACCAACTATGTGCTGGTTGGCGAGAACACCAAAGAGAATAAGGAAATGGAAGCCTATCATAATTTCGTTGAACCATTGGAACGTATGTCGTTTTATATGGGTATTCAAACATACGTTGATTTCTTCCCGCTGTTGGATGAGAAATTGGAGCAACCTTATCAGGCACAACCTACCGGCAATGCGGCTTTTGATGCCTCTTTTGCCAAATGGCAAAAGTTTGATTTGATGCATTGCTGTGTGCACTTTGTGGCGTCGCCTCGTTCGGCACATCCGGAAGGGGAGGACTTTGCGGATTATTATCGCGCATTGAAATTTGACGAATTGACGGCTAATGCGGATGTGTTGGTGTATCCTTACCGTTTTTTGCAAAATGTTACGTATCTGGAAGGTCGGTTTGCGGAAGACCCAAGTTTGATTGATCGCAGAAGTATGGTAGACCGTGCAGCGGATTCGACCGTTAAGGCCGAGTTGTTTTTGATTTCGCTTGAAAACGTGAAGGACTACACCAAACTGGAAGAGCTAAAGGCTACCTACGGTTCGCTGATCAAGACCGATGACCAAAAACACCGTTTAGATCAACAAACCGAACGTATTCTTGAAGCGCATCTGAAAGATGGCATTGGCAAACCTGCTCCAAACTTTACTTACAATGACGTGAACGGGAAAAAGGTTTCGCTTTCGGATTTCAAAGGTAAAATCGTTTATATTGATGTTTGGGCTACATGGTGCGGCCCTTGCCGGAAAGAAATTCCTGCGCTGAAAGTTTTGGAAGAAAAATTTCATGGCAACAATGATATTGCATTCATTGGTGTTTCTATTGATCCTATCAAAGACATTCAAAAGTGGAAGGCTTTTGTAGCTAAAGAACAGCTTCCGGGCGTGCAAATACACGGTCGTACGGATGGGGTGGATGACATGGCGAAATTGTTTGATATTGGAGCTATTCCTCGCTTTTTGTTGATAGATAAGCAAGGTAATATTATTACGGTGAATGCGCCCGCTCCTTCGGCGGAGGAATTGGTTCAGATGTTGACGAAGTTGTTAAGATAATTAGAAGTACTTAAAAAAGAAAAAGCAGCCCTTGAAAAAGGGCTGCTTTTTTGTGGAGATGGGCGGAGTCGAACCGCCGTCCAAACAAGCAGCAAAAATGCTTTCTACACGCTTAGCTTTTGTCGGATTTTCGTTCGTGTTTTTGGTCAAAAGCCAACCGAAACATGACTTATTTTCAGTGATACAAATGTTTTACAGAAACCTCTAAATATTCGGATCGATGGATTTGATACTTCAGGCGAGACCGACCGATCAAGGGTTTTCGCGGAAGCAGCTCTAACTTAATATCTGATATTAAGCTGCGAGAGCGTAAGTGTTGTTTTCGCCAGTTATAGGCATGAATGTTGGGATTAACGAGGCCTGCATACAACCCTCGACGTGCTTACAAATCCACTGACCTCGCTGTCAAAACCAAACATCCCCGTGAATTTATACTGCAAAGATACGAAAAAAATACGAATTATCAATTGTGAATTGGGATTTTTTTTGTATCTTTGCACTAAAAACAATGAAAAAAACAATTTTTTCCGATAGTATTTTCATATTGGTCTTAGTCTTAATTTTTATACCTTTTGTTATTTGCGAGCCTCTGTATGTTTGGTTTAAACAAGCTTCTGCTAGTCATGCATTCCTTATGGGATTTCTGAAATTTGCTGTTTTGGCAACGATGGGGGAGATGTTGGGGTTGCGTATTCGTAAAGGTGTTTATAACGAAGCGGGCTTTGGAATTGTGCCACGTGCTGTGGTTTGGGGATTTTTGGGAGTGGCGATTACGGCGGCGATGATGACGTTTAAGGCGGGTGCACCTATACTTACAGATTATCTTTTTGGAACAAACACGCAGCATTCTGGAGCCGGTTTTGCAGGTAGTGTTGGAAGAGCGAACGGTACTACAGCATTCTTTTTTTCAGCAAGTGCACTATTAAAAGCATTCTCTATAAGTGTTATGATGAATTGCATCTTTGCGCCTGTTTTTATGACTTTTCATAAGATTACGGACACGCAGATTGTGCAAACGGGCGGAACGTTGAAGGGATTTTTCTCAAACCGAATTAATTTTTCAACTATCTTGCAGAATCTGAACTGGACGGTGCAATGGAAATTTGTATTTCTCAAAACTATTCCATTTTTTTGGATTCCGGCACACACTATAACTTTTATTTTACCCAATGAGTTTCAAGTGCTGTTTGCTGCGATTTTGGGTGTGGTGCTGGGAGTTATTTTATCCATTGCTGCGAACAAAAAATAAAAAAACAAACTTTTTTATCGAAAAATTTGGTCAATTCAAAAAAAAGTTGTACCTTTGCAATCCGATTTTGAGAAAGGAAGTCGGGAAATGTTCAAAAACACTCTGCTCCGTTCGTCTAGACGGCCTAGGACATCAGGTTTTCATCCTGAAGATCAGGGGTTCGAATCCCCTACGGAGTACACAAATAAATAATAATTATGGCGAACCATAAATCATCAAAAAAACGCATCCGCGTAACAGAACGAAAAAAGGCAACAAATCATTTGCATGCAAAGACCATGCGTAACTCGTTGAGAGATTTCCGCGCTTTGGTGGAAAGATCCGTTATGGAAGAAAAAATGCCTTTGGTTATTGAAAAGATTGACAAATTGGCTAAAAAAGGTGTTATTCATAAAAATAAAGCCTCCAATTTGAAATCAAAATTGATGAGAAAAGCACATGCTGCTGCGTAATTGTGATAAAACGTATTAAAAAAAGGTTGTCGTCTGACAGCCTTTTTTTATTTAATAACAACAAAAATGTCCAAACAAACATTAGAAAAGCAATCGTCTGCGCTGACATTGTCGGATATGGAGATATTCATTTTCCCCGATTTATTTTATGCCTTGGTTTTGGCCAATATCATGTCGCCGGAGATTTGGGCGTGGCGAGATGATCCTTGGTTTGCAGGCATTGAGAAAAAATCATTTTCCTATAAAATTAATCGTGTGAAGCAATACATCATGGAGCATTATACGTTTAATCTGGATTTGGAAACATGGGGATTGACCACCAAAGATCAAGAATTGGCACGCTTTTCTGAGTTTATTGATTCGGGCGCTTTGGCGCAATCTAATGCATTGTTCGGTTATGAGGGCGACAAATACTATTTCAGTATTGATATTCGCAAACATTTTGGACTCGACAAATATACGACAGACGTTATTCCATATTGGAAAACCGAAACCATTGAGGCTATGAATGCCTTTTGCCATAAACCTAACTATTCGACTGGTGCAGGTGAATGTGTGTCGCTTGCAACGATGTATGCCGCTGCGATGTTTATCGTTGCTAAAATTCCCTTGGAGAAAATATTCTTGATAGCAACGCCTTTGCATAGTCAGAATTTTATTACGGAAAAAGACGGCATCATTACGAATAACCGCCGGATTGTTACGAAAAACATGTGGTATAATGGCACTGCGATTACAGCAAAAGCTCGTAGAGCCATCGAAAACGAGAAAATTACGATTGTTTCGCACATTAGTGGTTATATTCATACCTTTTATGACCAAGCGACTATTTCAAAAGATGCGTATGAAACTTTCTCTAAGACATTAACCGACTACTTGCACGCTGAATTGACGTTTGATACGTTTGTTAATTTTTTGCGTACCGATCCGCAATTTTGGGATTGTTTTCAATACGAATATATTCGCAATGGGAAGTCGTGCTATGTAGAGCTTCGCAAGATTTTTGAATACGAACACGGCAGCAAAAATACGCTGACCAATGCCAGCAAAGATGCATTGTTTGCAGAAATGGGCGGAGAAGAGTTTCATTTAACCCGACGAACGGATAAATTGGTGATGAACGTTTATGAGCAGTATTTAAACGAACATGCATCCCTTTCGTTTGAAGAAAAACGCTGCTTTTTTGAACAATACATTGCCGAATGTCCACATTGTCCGCAAATGGAAAAGCTGTTTGATGGTTTGTACACGTTTCTGAATATTGAACCGAGATTGCCGAATGCAGATAAGACTTTTGTGGGCACGGAGCCGATTGCTATTTCGGAACAATTATCACGAGAAGATATTATCGCCGAAATTGAACGTAAGGCATCGGTAAGCGAAGTTGCGCAATTGGCGTTATTTGCCGCTCGCCGTATGGATTTGCTCGATTGGCAACCTTTTGTAAAAGCGATTATTGAGCGTAATCCGATTTGCTTGAATGCTTTGAAAGACAGGTCTATTCAAGCGATTTACGAAGCGCTTAAACATGTGTCGGACGAATCTATTTATCCGGAACCCAATCGTCTTGCTTTACCCGATGAAGTATGGAATTTTCAAACCGGCGATGGCTTGGAAAAAGCGTTTGCAATGGCCGCTGTTTGTGTGAATAAAGATTTGAATAATGTAGTCATATTGAATTGTTCGGAGAATTTGGCAAAGTTGGATGTGAATGGCGAGGTGTTTGAATTTTATACAACCAAAAAATTGAATATAGTTAATCTTTCGTTCTTTTGTAAAAAATCTTAATATGCGCAATGTTCATTTCATAGCCATAGGTGGAAGCGCCATGCACAATCTTGCGATTGCCTTGCACCTTAAGGGTTACAACGTGTCGGGTTCCGATGATGAAATTTTTGATCCTGCAAAATCCCGGTTGCAAAAATATGGGCTATTGCCCGAAACTATTGGTTGGAATCCTGAAAAAATTACCCGAAATTTGGATGCGGTCATTCTTGGTATGCACGCCCGAAAGGATAATCCAGAACTTTTGAAAGCACAGGAATTGGGATTAGAAATTTATTCTTATCCCGAATTTTTATACGAACAGGCTAAAGATAAAATGCGCATTGTTATTGGCGGAAGTCATGGTAAAACCTCGATAACGGCCATGATTTTGCATGTTCTGGAAAACTGTCATATCGCCTGTGATTATATGGTTGGCGCCCAATTGGCCGGTTTTGAAGTGATGGTTAAACTAACGAATGATGCGCCATTCATGGTTTTGGAAGGCGATGAGTATTTGACCTCACCGATTGATTTGCGGCCGAAATTTCATGTTTACAAACCCGATATTGCGCTTATCAATGGCATTGCGTGGGATCATATCAATGTGTTTCCAACATTTCCGATTTATGTTGAGCAGTTTAAAATATTTGCTGATCAAATCACGCCAAATGGTAGTTTAATCTACTACTCCCGCGATGAGGAAGTGAATAAAATAGGGCAACACGTTCGTTCGGACATTACGGCGATACCTTATGATATTCCCGATTATGCGATTGAAAATGGCGTTACGTCTATAATATTTAATGGAAAATCGTACACCTTACAAGTCTTTGGGAAACATAATTTACAAAATATTTGCGGTGCATGGGCAGTTTGCAAGCGTATAGGCGTTTCTGATGACCAATTTTTAACCGCCGTTCAATCGTTTGCGGGTGCATCCAAACGTTTGGAATTAGTCGCAAAGTCGGATTATACCGCGATTTATAAAGATTTTGCCCATTCGCCATCTAAACTACATGCAACGGTAACCGCTGTAAAGGAGCAGTTTCCCAATCGCACGTTAGTGGCATGTATGGAATTGCACACATTCAGCAGTCTGACTCAAGAGTTTTTGAATGAGTACAAAGGCGCCTTTGGTACGGCCGACGAAGCGATTGTCTACTTTAATCCCCATACCATTGCCCATAAAAAACTACCTGAAATCACGATTGACATGGTCAAAAAAGCCTTTGCTCGTGAAGATATTGTGGTGTTTAACGATAGTGAAGAATTACAGGGGTATTTACGAGGAAAGTCTTGGAAAAACGCCAATTTACTGTTGATGAGTTCCGGCAATTTCGATGGCTTGAACGAAATAAATTTTGCAAAACAACTGATTTAGTTTGAAAATTCAGAATTTATTTGTACCTTTGCAGCCTAAAACAAATTCGAGTCTAAACCTACTAACTCATTTTTATTTTTTATGAACATTTTTGTTGCTAATCTGAATTTCAAAATTCGCAAAGAAAATTTACAAAGTATTTTTGCCGAGTATGGCGATATAACTTCTGTGAAAATTGTTATGGACCGTGAAACCGGTCGTTCAAAAGGTTTTGGTTTTGTCGAAATGCCAAACGAAGAACAGGCTCGCAAAGCGATTGCCGAACTCAATGGCGCTGAGTGGGAACGCAAAGTCATCACTGTGAAAGAATCCGTAGTACGTCCGGGTACAGAGGAAAGCGTTGTCAAAAAAAGCGCTTAATTCATCTAAATTATGGATTATGATTATTAGGGATAGAAAAACTTCTATCCCTATTTTAGTATATCTGGAGCTTGGTATTCGTAGGCACCGATTGTTGGGCGAATCATCAAGCGCAATCGACTTTTTAAGTCGTAATCAACGGTTGGATAAGATTTACCTCTGTATCTGACCACAGATTGCTCAGCGTCATCATAGTCGGGTTCGTTAATCTCAAAATTGCCGTTCAATGGGTCTGTGAAGTATGGCAATTCATTAATTACGCATGTTGCTTCAAACAAAGATGCGTTTATTCTTGTGCGGATATGGCAATAGTCAAATGAGTGATTGCCCAAAGTGCCGTTGCTTACATCTAATTCCAATTCGTCTGACATGGGACCGTTAATGATGCAACTTGTGAAATCCGAACGGCTTTCTTTGGTCAACAAAATGGATGCGTATTTGCGATACGATGATGGCGTAGATGCGTAATAATTGGCAAACGTACAATGTTCAAAACTGCCGTTTCCGCCATTCAAGGCCATCAATCTATCGCCGCAATTGCTCACTTGCAGGTTTGTGCCGCGAATATCGACGCTTTGTGCCGAGATGCCGCAACTTTGCATGTTGTCAATAATGGTGTTTGAAAGCAGGAAACGATTGGCTATACTATCTATTAAAAGGCCTGTTTGGCCGTTTTTAATGATTGCCCAATCTATTTTATTGTTGATGCTCCCTTCGAGAAACCAAATGCAATTCCATTGGCCTGTTATAGTTCTATAATCGGCATCCATGCGCATACCGTCAAAGATAACTTCGTTTCCGATCGTTCCTGCCACTTCCAGCGTAGCTCCTTCTGCAACGATGAGACCGGAATTGGGCGCAAAATGCAGGTGTGTGCCGGCATTCAAAACTAATTTATCGCCGGATTTTACCACTAAATAGCCATAGATAATATGCGCTTTGCCCGCCGTCCAAGGCACGCTGCAATCTGCAACAGAATAGGGGAGGCGAACGGTGTCTTCGCCATTGGGAACGATTAATGTGTCGTTTGGATTTGGAAAATGGTATTCGGCATTCTGACCAAATGCTCGCAGAATTACATAATCAGAATGGTTGTTGTATGAAAAACGAATGGAATCCAGCACCTCAAACGGATTGTTTTGGTCGTCGGGATTAATCATCGCACTGATGAAAATATGCATACTGTCTTTTGCGCGAAGACGCACATTACGCAAAACAGGCATAGTGTCGCCGTCCACATTGATTTTGAAGAATTGACGATTGAGCAATTCGATGTTGCTAATATCGATGTCTTTGAGGCTGGGATTGTGAACTTTCAGTAATAAGGTTGTGGAGCCTAACGAGGTAAAAATGGTGTCGAACGAGATGGTATCGGTTGAAAATTCCAGCCGAAAACTTGGATCAGTATTGAAAACCGGGTCTTTTCTGCAACTTTCGGCGATAAGAATAGTTCCTAAAAGGATGATAAGAAGATATTTTGTGATTTTCATGATTACAAAGATACGAAAAAGTTTGGAAATTGAGGTTAGAGGATAGAGAATAGTGATTAGAAATTAGTAAAAGGCGAGGGCTATTTTGTTCTTAAAGCCTTGCGGAACTCTCCGCAACCTTCCCCGAGACGTAGGGCAGCCTTGCGGAATTCTCCGCAACCTTCTCCGAGACGTAGGGCAACCTTGCGGAACTCTCCGCAACCTTCCCCGAGACGTTGGGCAGCCTTGCGGAACTCTCCGCAACCTTCCCCGAGACGTTGAGCAACCTTGCGGAACTCTCCGCAACCTTCCCCAAGATGTCGGACAGTCTATTGAAACGCCACAATCATCTCACGCGTTTTTTCAACCACTTCGCTGAGTTTTTTCGGCGATTTGGCTTCGGCGATAAACCGTAAATAGGGTTCTGTGTTTGATGGACGAATGTTGAACCACCAATCTGCAAATTCTAAACGGTAGCCATCAAAGTCGAAGTATTTTAAGCATGTTTCTGTGCTTTTGAAATAATCTCTCACGGCATCCATAGCCTCGGATTTCTTTTCTATCTTGAAATTGATTTCGCCGGAGTTGGAATAGGTGGCCAATTTAGCAATTACTTGCGAAACAGACACGCCTTTGGCTTTGAATGCACTGAAAATATGCAGCAACAGCGAACAGGCCATCAATGCCGAATCGGAATAATAGAAATCACGGAAGTAATAATGTCCAGCCAATTCGCCACCGTAGATGCCGTTTATCTCTCGCAGTTTGAGCGCAGCATAGGCTCGCCCCACGCGCCACATTTCTATTTCACCGCCCATCGGCGCCAGATATTCGCCAACGGCTTTTGAACTCCGAATATCGTGCAGCACCTTTCCTTTTAACCCTTTTTCCTCCAAGAAATAATGTCCCAAAACGCCAATCATCAAATCGGGCGAAATGAATTTTCCGTTCTCGTCGGTAAACATCACACGGTCGGCATCGCCATCAAAAATCACGCCTATATCGGCATGGGTTTGATGAACTAATTTCTGCAAATCGACAATGTTTTCCGGCTCCAAAGGGTTAGGTTCATGGTTTGGAAACGAGCCGTCGAGTTCATCAAAAATATAATGAATTCGGTTACCGTAAAGTTGTTTGACGAACAAATTGCACATCCCATTGGAGCAATCCATAGCGATATTCAAGTTGTCGAACGGTTGCAGCCATGTTTTTTGAAACTCCAAATAGGGTTCGGAAATGGGATAGTCAACCACTTTTCCTTTCTTGTTTTTGGGAATAACCAAACGTTCGTTTGTCCAGCGTTCCAATTGGCCTAAACCCGTGTCGAAACCAACGGGAAGGGCATCTTTTTTGGAAATTTTGAGGCCGTTGTGCTCTTTCGGATTGTGCGAGGCGGTAATCATCACAGAGGCCTCAAAGCCGAACTTTGCCGTAGCCCAATAGATCATCGGCGTGGTGGACAATCCCACATCATACACATCAGCACCGGCATCCGTAATGCCCATACTGAGTGCCGCAAAGATTTCGGGAGAAGAGGTTCTAACATCTCGTCCAACGAGGATTTTGTCTGTATTAAGCAATTCCGGAAGGAAATACCCGATTTTATAAACGGTGTCTTTGTTGAAATCTTTGTTGTAGATGCCTCTGATGTCGTAGGCTTTGAATGCGCTCATGGTTTTAGATTTTAGATTGATACACGCCAATGGAATTAATTATAGGGCAAGCCAATCCTTCAAACTCGATTTTTATTTTAGGTGTAGAAATGGAAGGGAAGCGCAGGATGCGTTTGTAGCCTATCG
>JAITVC010000144.1 GCA_031286005.1 Bacteroidales bacterium | reverse complement strand
CCTTGTGCATTGGCAAAGCCACATATCCATTTCAGATAATCGTCGTGCCAAGAGGATTTGAATTCTATGTTTTGTGTTTCGGGCATAGTGTTTTGAAACTGCAAAGTTACGATTTTTTTCTGAATTTTTGCCGATTTTTTATATTTTTTTGTATTTATCGTGTGCGAAATGCGTAATCAATGCGTTTTGTTTGAATTTAGCGATGTGTTTTTCGGCGGTTTTGTTGGGGATGTTTAGAGATTGGGCGATTTGTAAATAATCCTTACTAATGAGAATGGGCTTGAGGCTATTTATCGGATTGGGTCTTTATTGGAGTTGAGAGGGATTGTGGAATGACATTGTTTGTAGTTTCATAATTTTTCCGTACCTTTGCAAAAAATCGGTTATGAAATCGCTCACTCTGCCTCTTGTTAAAAATGATTTGGGTTTGAAACCTTACGAACGTGTGATACAGGTGCGTTTACAACGCACGCTTATTAAAGCGTTCGATTTTACAGGTGGACAGAAAAGGTTGAGCGATTGTTTTAATGGACATTTGTATTACGGTTTGCATCAAACTCAGAGCGGTTGGGTGTTTCGTGAATGGGCGCCTAATGCGACCCATATTTGGTTAGTGGGCGATTTCAGTGATTGGAAACGAACAGACCAATTTCAACTCAAACGGGTTGACGGTAGCGAAGATTGGGACATTGAACTTCCGAAGAACGTTATCAAACATGGCGACTTATATAAACTCTATATCGAATGGAATGGCGGTTTTGGCGAACGCTTACCTACGCACGTCAAGCGTGTGGTTCAAGATGAACAAAGTAAGGTTTTTTGTGCGCAAGTTTGGGCGCCGACACCGTATCTGTGGCAACACCAACCGTTGCGTGTAAAACATCCGCTCATCTATGAAGTGCATATCGGCATGAGCAGCGAGGAGCCAAAGATTTCATCGTTTACCGAATTTCGTGAAAACGTGTTGCCCCGCATTGCCGATTTGGGGTATAATACCATTCAGATGATGGCCATTCAAGAGCATCCGTACTACGGCTCGTTCGGCTATCAAGTGTCGAATTTCTTTGCCGTGAGTTCACGATTTGGCACACCGGAAGAGTTGAAGGCGTTGATTGACGAGGCGCATGGATTAGGCATCGCCGTGATTTTGGATGTGGTGCACTCGCACGCCGTGAAAAACGAATTGGAAGGTTTGGCTAAATTCGACGGCACATCCACTCAATTTTTCTACGACAGCGCACGTGGCGATCATCCTATTTGGGATTCAAAATGCTTTAACTACGGAAAGAATGAGGTTGTCGCATTCTTACTGTCCAATTTGAAATATTGGTTGGACGAATTTCGGTTTGACGGATTTCGGTTTGATGGCGTAACGTCGATGGTATATTGGCATCACGGTATGGGCACGGCATTTACGAATTATGCGATGTATTTCGACGGCACACAAGACGAAGATGCGATTACCTATTTGGCTTTAGCTAACAAGGTTGTTCACGAGATTAATTCTGAAGCTATAACTATTGCCGAAGATGTGAGCGGGTATCCCGGATTGGCTGCGCCGTTGGACGATGGCGGCATGGGGTTTGATTTCCGAATGAGCATGGGTGTGGCGGATTATTGGATTAAACTCATTAAAGAAAAGTCGGACGAACAGTGGCATGTAGGCGATTTGTATCACGAGCTAACCAACAAGCGAGCCGATGAGAAAACGGTTAGTTACGCCGAATCGCACGACCAAGCTATGGTTGGCGACAAAACCCTTATTTTTCGATTGCTTGATAAAGAAATGTACACGTCGATGAGTGTGCTCACGCCGAGTTTACTCGTGGATAGAGGCCTTGCCTTGCACAAACTCATCCGTTTGGTTTCGTTGAGCACGGCAGGAAACGGCTATTTGACCTTTATGGGCAATGAGTTTGGCCATCCCGAATGGATTGATTTCCCCAGAGAGGGCAATGGTTGGAGTTATTACTATGCCCGCCGCCAATGGAGTTTATGCGATGATACCTTATTGAAATATCATTTTCTTAATGCGTTTGATAAAGCGATGATTCATCTGATTAAACAATCTGCGATGTTCGATGCTCAGCCGTTTGCCATCGTTCAGAATATTCCCGATCAAGTACTAGTTTTCAAGCGTGGCGATTTCGTGTTTGTGTTCAATTTTAATCCCAAAAAATCATTTACCGATTACGGCTTTCAAGTTGACGAGGGTACTTACAAAATTTTGCTTTGCAGTGATGATACGGCATTCGGCGGCTCTAACCGTATAGATACAGATTTGGCGTATTCGACCCATCAACACACCTTGAAATTGTATATTCCAAATCGAATAGGAATGGTCTTGGTAAGGCAACCTTAATGTAAAAAAACGAATTATTAAAGTATACATCAAAACCCTATTATCATGTCTAAATTATTTAAATCTATCATCACAACAGCAGTCTTATTGCTGGCTTTCGGATTTTCTGCGAAAGCACAAACCAACGAACAATCGATGAAAGAAGTCCAAGAATTTTTAAAGAAATGCGGCGAGTATTATATCGCTACGGTTGAAGGCGACCAACCCCGTGTGCGCCCATTTGGAACAGCCGGAATTTTTGAAAACAAACTCTACATTCAAACCGGTAAACGCAAACAAGTGGCCAAACAAATGGTGGCTAATCCGAAAGTTGAGATTTGCGCTTACGACAAAGCCTCCGGAACTTGGTTGCGCATTGAAGCCCTTGTCGTGCCCGATGAACGTGTGTCAGCAAAAGAAGCCATGCTCGAACAATATCCGTCGCTCAAAAGCATGTATTCGGCTACTGATGACAATACGTTTGTGTTGTATTTGAAAAACGCCACTGCCACGTTTTCGAGTTTCAGCGGAGAACCAAGAGTTGTGAAATTTTAATGCCGCCGAGATTGAATACAAGCGAAATAAACCGTCAGGAATACATATCACGGATCAATAACGTGATGAATTATGTTGATAAACACATTGACCAACCTTTAAATTTAGGCACGTTGGCCGAGATTGCCCATTTTTCGCCCTTTCATTTTCATCGCATCTTTACCGTTATGACGGGCGAAACGCCCAACAGTTACGTTCAGCGCAAACGTGTTGAACGGGCGGCTATGTTTTTGCAAAACGACATCAAAATGTCTATTACCGAAATTGCTTATGCTTGCGGATTTGGCAGCGTATCGTTGTTTAGCCGTTCGTTTCGAGCCTATTTCGGTACCACAGCCAAAGCATTTCGCTTACGGGAAAAAGCCATTTTTATTAAGGACGGCTTGCGATATAGCAAGAATGGACAACTGGTTAGCAAGAATGTGAAACACGAATCTGATTTTAATGCCGAACTTTGCAATGTCAATTTAAAAAACATGATTATTATGGACACAAAAGTAGAAATCAAAAACATGCCTGAAATCAAAGTAGCGTATGTTCGCTATTCAGGCCCGTACAATGAAATCGGTAAGGCTTACGAAAAGCTGATGAAATGGGCCGGCCCAAGAGGTTTGC
>JAITVC010000137.1 GCA_031286005.1 Bacteroidales bacterium | reverse complement strand
CATCAGTTGCGGTTTGCCATTTACGGTTGCGATGATCGGGCTTGTCCACGACGGATTCTTTTCTGTGCGGTCTTTTGCCCAACGCTGATTGCCGGTTGCCAAATCTAAGGCAATAACTTTTTTTGTATTGCGATTGTCGTATTGAATAATCAAAGAATTGCCGAAAGTAAGCAACGACGATGCGTATCCGTAAGGGTTGTCGGGCACGCCGAGGTTTTTAGTCCAAAGTTGTTTGCCGTCCATATCCGCACAAATAACATCGCCTGTGCCAAAAATCGCACAGACTTGTTTGCCGTTGGTGGCTACGGATGAGGATGCCAACCCTGTGTCGTCCGTTGTTTCCGGAATGCTGCCGTTGTTTTTTACGGCTAATTTCCATAACTGTTTGCCCGAACTCAATTCGTAACAAAACAACTCGCGAGCCGTTTCATCCGCACCGCTAAAGAAAACTTTATTTCCGTTGATAACCGGCGAATTCTTACCCTTTCGGGGAATTTTTGTTTTCCACAGAATGTTTTTCCCCGACGATAAATCCCACGATGTCGGCACGTTTTTGGCATTGCTCAAACCTAACGAATTATTTCCTCGAAAAGCGTTGTGCGTAATTTTGGATATTTCGATGGTATCTGCAATAGCTACCGTATCTGACATTTCGGAAGTTTCCGAAGTTGTGTCAAGCGATATTTCTTCTTCGGAACCGGTCGTCAAATCATCCGCAACAACGGCTTCTGTTTCATCGTTGGAAACAGTTGGCTTATCGTTCGGATTTTTCAAATACGGCGAAGTCAGCACGGCAAACAAAATGCCGCAAACTGCCAAACCGCCTGCAATCCAAACCATATAAATCCGTGCTTTCGATTTAATCAACCAATCGTCAATCGGGTCAATATCCTTATCGGGAATATCTTTGCTCTTCGCAAAATAAATCCGTATGCTAATCACAAAAACAATCACCATTACTAACAAAATAGCGATACCTGTTTTTAGTCGGCCCATACTGATAAAATAGGCCTTGCGTGCCAATAAATCCAATTGTCGGATTTGTTCCTGCAACTGCGGATTATCACTATTTTCCTCGAAAGACAGTTTTAGTTGTTCAATCACATCCGATTGAATAGTACTCGAACCACTAACCTGAACATAGTTCGTAACAAGCATAATCGAAAACGCAGCAATAAAAATTGCCGACACGATAGCTATATTTCTACTTATTGGTTTTTTCATTTCTCAGTATTTTGCGGACAATAACTAAAACACCTCCCGCAACTGACGCAGTTTGCATCGTCGATTTCGTATTGCTTGCGAGTTCGTTTTGTGGACAAGTTAATTAATGCGAGCGTGAAGAATAAGCCGATAAACGCACCGATTAGTCTGGAATACAGCCTAAAATCGTTCTTAATCACGGTAACTTGCGCTTCAAGTTCTTCAACGGTTTTCCCTTGTGCATAAAAGGCTTGCAATTCCAATGATTGCACGGCTTGCGGTTGAGCCTCATTTTCCATAACCATGTCATAAAGCCGAACATCGTTGTTCACTTTACTGAATTGGTCGCTTAGTTTATCCATAATGGTAACACCTACCGCAAACATAATCGGAAAAAGAACCAGATAGAGCAAAATCCGCTTCACTCCAACGGAACGGCTTTCATCAACTTTATTTTCGTAGGGCGGACGAATGGCATCCACCGGACAAGCGTTGTGGCACAATTGGCAATTGATACAGTCTTTTTGTGTAATTTTTACCTTGCGGAACGAAACCCTTGAAAAAAGGCTTAAAATCGCACCATACGGACAAATAAAACGGCAAAACGGACGTCCTGTAAATACCGAGAAAACCAACAATAACACCCCGAAACCAATCATCGGCCATTCGCCGCCCAAGCGGAAAATCCCGACAAACGGATCAAAACGGCAAATAATAAATTGGCTGTTCGTTACCGCAAACAGCACGGCGAAACCCAAATAAATCCAAGGGAAAATTTTAAGAACACGGGTAATTGTGTTAGACAGTTTATAATTTTTGATATTCACCAACTCCTGCAAAGCGCCCAGCGGACACACGCCTGCGCAAAACACCCGGCCAAAAAACAACGTAAATACAATCGGCAAAATAAACAGCAATAAAGCGTACAACGGAATGGCGTACGCATCATTCGTCAAACTCAATGCCACGTTCTGTATCGCACCAACACTACATACACAGCCCTTTCTGAAAAATCCGAAATACGCAACCGATACAACCGACGTCAGCATAACCGGCCATCGCACTTGTTTCCGGATAACCGCCCAAGCCACAAAACTCATCAAAAGAACAAGCACAACAAGGTCTGCATGCACCCACAAAACTTCGTTAGGAACCGAATACACATGTTCGGGATAGACATACCCCGATTCAAAATCGGGTTTGGGAAAACGATTTTGAGTGAAAAGTCCGAACCATGATTTTATTAAGATTTGTAAGATTTCCATGATTAAAATTTTAGTCTTTCAAACTATAAGGTTTCAATGCCAAAACCCTTGTTATCGCACCCGAAGGGCAATTTTTCGCTATCAAACACTCATTACAGTTTTTGCACAAATCCTGCTTAATTTGCAAATAAAGTGACCCATTACCAAACGAATTACAACCTTTTGCACATTTTCCGCAAGCATTGCAAAGATTTTCATTCACTGTGTATTCAAAATACGGCTCCTCCACAAACTTGCGTTGAATAGCGCCGGTAGGACACATCAAATTCTCGGCAGCAGTATTCAACTCCTTCACATTGCTGCGATAATACCCCCCGCACAAATCGCAATAGCCGCAAACTTTCACGGCATGAACACACTTCACCGCAGACATAGGCAACACGCAATCCGTCTGACACCGCCCACAAAACGTACATTTCTGCGGGTCAATCTGCCAAAAAAAAGGCGTCTCATTAGAGATGATTTTCCGAAAAGAGTGCCCCAAAACCGCAACAATAGCACCCGTAGCCACCAACCGTCCGCAGGTTTTCAAAAACTCGCGGCGGCTTTCAGGATCAGTTTTATTGAATTTCACAGTGCTCATTAGGATAGATTCAATTATTAAATGCAACTTTAACAATACAAAGATACGAAAAAAATACAAATAGTAATTAATGAATAGTGATTAGTGATTAATAACTTCATCTTTATTATTCACTATTCACTATTCACTTCTCTCTAATCACTATTCACAATTACTTTTCTATAATAATTTGTTCCTTTTTCACTTGTCCGTTACTTTCTAAATGCAGAAAGTAAGTCCCTTTCTTTAGGTTTCGAGTGTCAAGATGAACTTTTTTCGAGGATTGATTGCTTTTCCACGAACTGCGTTTGACCTCACGACCGTCTTTGTCGAAAAGTTTAATGTCGCACGTCTGAATGGATGTAGAGTAAGAATGCACACCACTTTGCACATCATCAAATTCGATGGTTAATTCCTCATTGGTTGGGTTGGGATACACAATGCTTTGTAAGTCGGGAAGTCTAATACCGGGACAATAAGGACACGGCGGTAAATGAGGTGCAGGGCAATATTGGCACGACCCGGTAGGAGGCGTGAAACCGGTTACCTGAACGCCCACAGTTTTACTCGTTGTTCCACACGCATTATTAACGGATACCTTAACGTTGAAATATCCGGCAACACCGAAACCAATTTCCAGTTGGCTACTGCTATGAGTAGCCATGTTAACGCCTGTATTCGGAGATACAGTCCACGTAGGATAGGGATACGTCGTTGGCCCGTTGTGATTACACGTGAACCATACAGGCGACCCGGTCGTAACTTGGTTGGGTGTTTGGATAGACAAGATGATAGGCGGATTTATGTTTAAATCGCGTTGAAACGTGTGTACAACCTGTCCGTTAACGCTGATTTCAGCTTTTATCCAACTGTATGTAGTTGGAATTGTGCTGGGCGGAGGCAGATCTGGCGGCAGTGCAAATGTGCTTGGGGATACGACTGTGGAATTTTTGACAGATACAGAAAGTTGCGTATTGGAACCCTGTATGGCAAGCAAAGGGCCTACAGTCCATACCACAGTTGCATTAGTAGGCAAACCGCCCACAGAGTATGTGTTAGTCGAGCCGGAACATAAGGAATTGGAGCCGGAAATCGTAATATCAGCCACATTAAAAGCCTGAATAGGTTTGGTAATATTTATACCATTTACAACGGCTGTGAGGGTACCGATTTGTC
>JAITVC010000074.1 GCA_031286005.1 Bacteroidales bacterium | reverse complement strand
TGGAGTTCGTAACTAATTCCGGATACAAAGATAAGCGTTTTTTTTGAATTAAGCAACATTTTTTAGTTTTGTAAATTCGTCAATGGTTAGGTTTCCTAAAGCGGAATGTCTTCTAATTTTATTGTAATAAGTTTCAACGTATTCAAACAAAAGTATTTTCATTTTTTCCCTTGATATAGTTGGATTTTCGTACACAAGTTCAACTTTCAAAGTTTTGAAAAAGGATTCTGCAACCGCATTGTCCCAACAATTTCCTTTTCGACTCATACTTCGTGTGATTCCGTGTCTTTCCAGCAAATTAGCAAACTTGTAACAGCCATACTGAACACCCCGATCGGAATGGAAAATCAAGCCTTTTTGTGGAGGTCGATTTTTTATGGCCATCGTAAACGCCTGAATGGTCGTTTCTTCGGCTGTCAAGTCTTTGCTAAACGACCAGCCAATAACCTTCCGGTCTTCCAGATCAATGACCGTTGTCATGTAAAGCCAACCATCTGTAGTGATAATAAATGTGATGTCTGAAACCCACGCCCCATGCGGAAAATGATCGTCAAACCGCCTGTTCAGAATGTTTTCACAAACTAAATAATCATGTTTGGAATCGGTTGTTGCAACATGTTTTTTTCTACGTTTACTTTGTAATCCCAACGTTTTCATGTGTCGGCGAATCGTAGTCTCCGAAACACCTAATTCTGTTGCTATACGTGGACTTCCGTAATGACCACGATGGAGTCTAAAAACTCTTTTAATTTCAGATCTGATGGCTTTCTTTTGAGCTTCTCGTGTTGAACTTCGTCCGGATTGCCAATTGTAATAAGCACTTTGGCTAACTTCTAACACTCGACACATCATCTCAATCGTATATTTTTTCTTGTGATTCATAATGAATAGATAGATTAACGATCGCTCTCGGAGATGATGCCGATGGCTTTTTTTAAGATTTCGTTTTCTTTACGCTGGATTTCAAGCAACTTGTTTAGTCTCTGAATTTCAGCCTGTTCAGCACTCTGGCGAACAACGCCTTTGCCTTGAAAACTGGCTGCGCTAAACGTCTCAAATTCTTTTCGCCAACGAAGCAAGAGTTTGTAATCAAGGCCGAGTTCTCGGGCTGTAGCGGAAATGTTTTTCCGTTCGTAACTTAATTGGACCGCTTGTTCTTTGAACGAACGATCGTAATGACTTTTGGTTTTTTTCATACTACAAAGGTAAGATTTTTTTAGTATCTTATCTTATACTCCAGAATTGGTTACTAAGTCCAACTTATAATTCATAAATTTTTCGTATCTTTGCCAATTAAAATTTTATCCAAATGAAACGTTTTTATTTAATTCTTGCACTGATTTCATGTTCTTTCTTTGTAGTTGCTCAATCCAATGATTTGCGGCAGGCTATGGAAAAGAATGATTACCTGTTACGATTGATTCACTTCACATACGTGGATACTGTTCCCTTAGCTCCTCTTGTGGAAAAGGGGACTATCGAAATGTTAAAGCAGTTGGATCCGCATTCGGCTTATATTTCGCCAAAAGATGTGCAACGGGCTAACGAGCCACTGCAAGGCAATTTCGACGGCATTGGCGTGTCGTTTCAAATCGTGAAAGATACGGTTGTGGTTATTGAAGCCATCTCCGGCGGGCCTTCTGAGAAATTAGGGATTACCGGCGGCGATAAAATTGTGAGCATCGATGGCATGAATGCCACGGGCGATAGTGCTACCAATGATTTTGTGTTTACTCATTTGCGGGGCAAAAAAGGAACGGTGGTAACGGTTGGTATTTACAGAAACGGCGCTGTACGTGACTATAAAATTGTTCGCGATAAAATTCCTATCCATAGTGTTGAGGTATTCTTCATGGAAAACAAGAATACAGGCTACATTCAAATAGACCGCTTTTCTCGGCAAACGGCTCAAGAGTTTAGAAATGCTTTGCAAACGTTGATGAAAGAAGGCGCAACGAACATCATTCTTGATTTGCGAGGAAATTCGGGTGGCTATATGGATCAAGCCATTGAAATGGTCGACGAATTTTTAGAGAAAGATTTACTGGTTGTGTATATGGAGGGCGCACACCAAGAGCGGGTAAACAGCTTGTCGACATCGAAAGGCATGTTCAAAAAAGGTAAACTCGTTGTGCTCATCGACGAAGGCTCGGCTTCGGCCAGCGAGATTGTTTCGGGCGCTATTCAAGACCATGATCGGGGTATTATCGTTGGTCGCCGTTCGTTTGGAAAAGGTTTGGTGCAACGGCCTTTCGACATTCCGGTTGATAAATCGGAAGTTCGGCTAACGATTGCCCGATATTACACACCATCGGGACGTAGTATTCAAAAACCTTACAGCGATGGGCTTGATAAGTACTTTTCCGATATGATGAACCGCTACAATCATGGCGAAATGTTGCACCCCGATTCCATCAAATTACCGGATTCGCTGAGATATTACACCGATGCCAAACGTGTGGTTTACGGCGGAGGCGGTATTATGCCGGATATTTTTACGCCAATTGACACTAACCGTATTTCGGATTACTATGTGGATTTGCGCAGAATAGGCGTTTTCAATAATTTCGTGATGGCTTATATGGACAAAGAACGCCAGAATTTATTGAAAACCTACCCAACTTATGAGCAATTTAACACCAACTTTAAGACCGAAGGTGCATTTACAACCGAATTTGAAACCTTTGCCGAGCAAGCAGGCGTTAAGCGCAACCGCATCCGCATGGCAGGGGCTGAGCATCTGCTCAACAAGATGCTTGCAGAAATGAAAAAAGATACCACACTTTCCAACAGCGCAACTTATCGTGATTACGTGCAAAACGCACTTTGGTCGGAAGACGAAATGAAAGCCTATTTATTCAAATTGGCCGACGAAGAAGATGCCGTTCAACGTCAGGCTCAAGCATCGTCAGACGAATATATCCTATTGCAGGTAAAAGCCCTTTTGGCGCGGAATCTGTATGGTACAAAATATTATTTTCAAACCATTCGCTCCATTGATGAGGGTTATCAACGTGCGTTGAAAGTGGTTGAAGATGAAAAACTATTCAAACAACTGAAAATCGCACATTAGTCAACATGTCTTGGGAAGCAAGAACAGCGCTGCTTTTGGGCGATGAAAATGTAACTAAACTAAACCATGCACATGTGTTGGTAATGGGACTTGGCGGTGTGGGCTCTGCGGCATGCGAACATTTGTGCAGAGCAGGTATAGGTGAATTAACGATTGTGGATGGCGATGTTGTGAATGAAACCAACCTCAACCGTCAATTGCCTGCACTCCGCAGCAATCAAGGCATTTTGAAAACCGATGTGATGGCCAAACGATTGCTCGACATCAATCCGGATTTGAAATTACACGTATATCCCGAATACGTGAAAGACCAGCGCATGCTCGACATTCTCAAACTGACCAAATATGATTTCGTTGTGGATGCGATTGATACATTTTCTCCCAAAACATACTTAATTGTGCATTGCTTGAATTTAGGCCTGCGCTTGGTCAGTTCGATGGGCTCCGGAGGCAAAACCAATCCGATGCAAGTGCAGATTGCCGATATTGCACAGACTCACACCTGTCCGTTGGCCGATGCGCTACGCAAGCGGTTGCACAAATTGGGCTATTACAGCGGATTTCACGCCGTTTTCTCGGCAGAAAGAGTGCCCGAAAATGCCGTTTTGCATTGCGAAGACGACGTGAATAAAAAATCAACCGTTGGCACAATTTCCTATATGCCACCTATTTTCGGAGCGCATTGCGCTTCTGTTGTCATCCGCGAATTGATTGGGGAACCAGTCGTTTCGACATTGCCAATACCTACAAAAATCAAACAGAAAATACACCATGACCTATAAAGAAACCACAGACTACCTTTTCTCTCAACTCCCCATGTATCAACGTATCGGTGCGAGTGCATACAAAGAAAATCTGGATAACACCATCCAACTATTAGCCGCATTAAATAATCCCGAAAGGACATTCAAGACCATTCACGTGGCTGGCACAAATGGCAAAGGCTCCACATCACACATGCTGGCATCCATTTTGCAAACGGCAGGCTATAAAACCGGACTTCATACCTCGCCGCACTTAAAAGATTTCAGAGAACGCATCAAAATCAATGGCGTTTGCATACCCAAACAACAGGTGATGGACTTTGTCGAACAGAACCGCATGTTATTTGAAACCATACAGCCCTCGTTCTTTGAAATGAGTGTAGGCATGACCTTTGACTATTTTGCCAAAGAAAAAGTCGACATCGCCATTATCGAAGTGGGTATGGGCGGGCGTTTGGACTCAACCAATGTGATTTCGCCCCTACTTTCCATCATTACGAATATCAGCAAAGACCACACGCAGTTTTTAGGCGATACGTTGGATAAAATCGCACGGGAAAAAGGCGGTATCATCAAACCGAAAACACCCGTAGTCATAGGGGAAACAAACGAATTGACGGCACCTATTTTTACCGAGATAGCCCAACGCAATCAATCGGAAATTGTGTTTGCCGACAAGTTGAATAATCCATATCCAGACTTAATTTGTGATTTGAAAGGTATTTACCAACAGAAAAACATTCGCACGGTTTTGGCTGCGATAGCGCAATTACAGACACACTTTCATCTCTCGGAAGAAGCCATTCGCAAAGGTTTCGCCAATGTGATAAAGAACACAGGATTGATGGGACGTTGGCAAATCCTTAGTGAAAATCCACTGACGGTTTGCGATACGGGACACAACGAAGACGGAATCAAACAAGTTTTAAAACAAATCTCTCTAACGCCACATCACAAGCTACATGCGGTTTTCGGCGTGGTCAACGATAAAGATGTAACCAAGATTTTATCCTTGCTTCCCAAAGACGCAACCTATTATTTTTGCAGAGCTAACCTGCCACGTGCCTTAGATGCAAACGAACTGCACGCGCAAGCAAAGCCGTTCGGACTGCAAGGCGAAGCGTTTTCAACTGTTGGCGAAGCGCTGGATGCAGCAAAGAAATCAGCCAAACCGGACGATTTGATTTGGGTTGGGGGCAGTACGTTTGTGGTGGCAGAAGTGGTTTAATTTAGTGAATAGTGAAGAATGAATAACGATTTGTGTATGATTTTTCAAAAATAATTTGTACTTTTGCAAAATGTTTGAAAAGCCAATTAGTAAATATTGCAACTTGATTAAAAAATTGTTATGCTCGGAACTTTAACCAACGCCGCAGCCATCATCGCCGGAAGCGCTGTTGGCGTTTTGATTCATTCGCGATTACCGCAACGCTACGTCAATATAGCGTTTCAATGCGCAGGACTTTTCACACTTATTATTGGACTCTCGATGGCGCTAAAATCAGACCACATGATTATCCTTATCGTGAGTTTGATTTCCGGCTCTCTCATCGGGGAAGCGCTCAATATAGAAGGAAATACAGAAAAAGCCGCCAACTATTTATTGAAGAAATTTGCCAAAAAAGGCCAAAACCTTGAAAACACGAACGAGCCGCATTTGGCCGTAGAAGGGTTTATCACAGCAACCATGCTGTTTTGCACAGGCTCGATGGCCATTCTTGGCGCATTTGAAGATGGCATGGGCAAAACGCCGACATTGATGTATACCAAAGCCATTCTTGATGGAATTGCTTCGGTAGCATTTGCCTCGTCATTCGGAATTTCGGTTGCGTTTTCGGTAATTCCTATTTTGATTTATCAAGGTGGATTAACGCTATTTACAACCTACATCATGCAATTTATGACCGACACTATGATTACCGATTTAACAGCCGTTGGCGGAATCTTATTAGTAGGATTAGGCATCAGCATTTTGAAAATAAAAGACATAAAGGTCATCAATATGCTGCCTGCTTTGGTGATAGTGGTTTTGCTTTCGATGATCATCTGACGATCGACCAACCACAACCCTGCCAAAATGTCAGTTACCTCTTATTCTTGATTTTCTATTTTTGGATAGAAACTGAAAAAATGGAGTTTTTTTAAATCACGTCGTTTTTTATACTTTTTAACACCTCGCTGTTATTAAATCCCGAACAGAAATTTCACAGGTTTGATTCTTTTTTGTATCTTTGTCTTCTTGATATTATAGTTAAACAAAATAAACACCTAAACGAATAAACAATCCAATGTTCTTACAAATCACCACGCCCGAAACCGTTGGCCAAGCCATCGAAACCGTTGCCACACAAGGCTCTGAAACTATCTCTGTGATGAATTTAGCTCTTAAAGGCGGATGGATTATGATTCCGCTGTTGCTCCTTTTTGCAATGAGCATTTATATCTTCATCGAGCGTTTGATACTCATCAATCAATCATCGAAAGAGCCGGATAATTTTATGAATACCATTCGGGATTT
Organism: Bacteroidales bacterium; assembly: GCA_031286005.1. The sequence goes on along the minus strand of JAITVC010000074.1, from coordinate 28,962 downwards.
TGTTCACAACGGCCGTTTGGATTCAGCACAAGCGCTTTGTGCCAACACCAACAGCCCCATTGCACGGATGATTGGCAAAGGCATCTCTCGCATTGGCAAACCGCTGAATGATATTAACGTGGCCATTGAAAACGTTGGAAAGTTTGAGGTGTCGAGATTAGAACGCCGCCTCGCCATGCTATCCACCGCTGCAGGTGCAGGCCCGATGATTGGGTTCTTGGGAACCGTTACCGGAATGGTACGCGTGTTCTTCGATATGGCATCCAAAGGCAATAACATCGACGTAGGCACGCTTTCGGGCGGTATGTACGAAGCGATGGTAACCACCGTAGGTGGTTTGATTGTGGGTATCACGGCTTACATTTGCTACAACTATTTGGTATCACGCATTGAGAAGATGGTGTTTGTTCTCGAAGCACGGGCTACCGAGTTTATGGATTTGTTGCACGAACCTGTAAAATAATCAGATATGGCTATTCAATCCCGACATAAACGTTCGCTGGAATTTAGTGCGGCTTCGATGTCCGACTTGATTTTTCTGTTGTTGATATTCTTCATTTTGGTGTCGACATTGGTGAGTCCAAACGCTATTAAACTCCTGTTGCCATCCAGCAATAGCAAAACGATGGCCAAGCAAACAGCTACCGTCTATATCAACGAAAACAACGAGTTCTTTGTAGAAGAGCAACCCGTGAGCGAAGACCAATTAGAAGCCGCCATTGCCCCTCGTATTGAGGGCGATATGGAAGCATCCATTGTGCTGCGATCTGACAAAACTGTGGCCGTGCAATATGTGGTTTATGTAATTGACGCCGTCAATGCCATCAACGATAAAAACGGCACCAAACATAAAGTGATTTTAGCCACTTCGCCCAAAGACTGATGAACGAACGTCAACGAGATACCATATCAATAGCCATAACCGTAATCATTCTCGGATTACTGTTTATTCTGTTGTTAATATTAGGCTTACAGCGCCCTGTGCCGCCTCCGCCCGAATACGGTGTGGAAGTGAACTTGGGCAATAGCCTTGATGGCATGGGCGATATTCAGCCCGATGAACTCTCTCAACTGACCGAACAAGCGGCAGCTATGCCACAGGAAACGTCTGCCGACGATAATATTTCTACAGAAACAAGTGAGAATGTTGCCCTGAAACCTCAGCGCAAGCCCAGAACACCGCAGCCCGTTACAACGCCCACAACTTCCGAGGAAACACCTCCACAGCCCGAAGTGCCACAACTCAATCCTAATGCCCTTTATACCGGCAGGAAAGCCGCTCAAGGCGGAAGTGAAGGAGTTACAGGGAAGCCTGGCGACCAAGGTCAACCCGATGGCACCAAAGACGGCACGGACTATTTCGGCACTCCCGGAAGCGGCGGTGGAATATCGTTCAATTTAGGAGGCCGTCAATCCAAAAGTCTACCCAAACCAACCTATAATTCCGATGATCAGGGCACAGTGGTTGTGAAAATATGGGTCAATGCCGATGGCACAGTCATCAAAGCCCAAGCCGGCGAAAGAGGCACAACTGTCAATGATCTAACTCTTTGGCGCACGGCAGAGTCTGCTGCCATGAAATCTCGTTTCAGTGCAGATAAGAATGCTCCCGATCAACAGGTGGGAACGATTACCTATAAGTTTATTAAATTGAATTAGGTGAATTAATTTTTAAAATTGATTTGTTTTTTGTATCTTTGCAAACTCTTTTGGTTCTGTAGTTCAATGGATAGAATTTGAGATTCCGGTTCTGACGATTGCAGTTCGAGTCTGCACGGGATCACAGTTGGCCTTGTGAGAGAACAACCAAATACGGCAAAGGCTTTTCGGAAAATTTATGGTTTAGTGGGGGAATAGTGGAGGAATAGTGGAGCTGTAGTGGACTTGTAGTGGAGGAGATGGCTTGTTGGTTATATCTTGGTGGGGACGAGGTGGTGATGAAGTGGGGGCGAGGTGGCTGGGTGCGGGGGACGGGGTGCGCTTCGACTACGCTCAGCGACCGGTTATGGGTTGAAGGTTTGTAAAAGACTAATAGTGATGAATTAAAAGGGAAGTTTTATGTGGTAGCCGCCGGTTTTGTTTGAGCCGATGTGTTCTATTAAGTTGTTGTTTTTTAGGATTTTTAGATGGCGGCAGACGGTAGCTTGACTTTTATTTATATATTGCTCTATTTGTGCTATGTTTGCATTTGGGTTTTCGTTTATGAAGTGTAAAATATGCCTCAGAATTGCACTTAATTTTTCGTTTATATTATCATTTATCTTATTATTTTTTAATTTTATCTTATCATAATTATCATTTATCTTATCATTTTTTAAATTTATCTTGTCATTTTCTTCATTTGGGTTGGTTTGGAAGATGGGGCGGGTGGATGTGGGGCGGGCAGACCCCGCCCTTACATTGATGGGGATGTTTAGGATTGGGATGGTGTTGGAAGTTTGTGTTTGGTTGTTGGATATGAATGCGATGTAGGCGTGGATGGTGTTTCCGAGCCATGGGTTGAGGTTTATTTGGTGTTTTTTGTTTGCTCTTGTGGCTTGGTTGTAGACGAGTGTTGTTTGGTTTTTTGTTGGATTTATTAGTGCGAGTAGGAGTTTGTCGGTGGGTTGGGCGTTTTCTGTGTTGCTGTTATTACTCCATGTTAGAGTTAGGATTCCGTTGTCGGTTTTTATTTTGAGGTTTTTTGGGAGTGGGAGGTCGCCTATTGATATTATGATGTTTTGGTAGTTGACTTGGAAGTTGGGTGCTGTTCCTGTGATTACGTTTTGTATGGTGTGTGAAACTGCTGCGTTGAAGGTTGATTTGGGGTGTGCGTGTATTTTCCATCCTTGTTTGAGGATTGGTGTTAGAGGTCGCATTAGTTTTATGGCGATGGCGAATTTGTTTCGCTGGGCGGTTTGTTTGGGTGTTTTGGGGTTTACTATTCGTGGTAGTGAGCGTATGTAGCTTGTTGCTTGTCGGTTTGCGCCTACTATGTTTCCGATTTTTCCGGAGATGCCTCCGAGTATGCCGTCTTTTATTCTTGCCATGATGGGAATTGAGAATTGAAAATGGAGAATTGAGAATTAGGGGGCAAAGGTACGAAAAATGGGGGGATTTACAAAATCAATTTGTCTATGTTTTTTTCATTCCAAAAGATTATTCTATGTCTTTCATTTCTTTTAACTTCGTTGAGCTACGCACTTCGTACTCCGGTTGTGGCCAAAAGAAACGAAACAAAGAAAAGCCTTGCAGAAAAAAATGATCTCCGCCGTTGGCTTCGACTTTTACGAACAGTATTATTTTATTTTTTACGGGAGTTCGTGAGGGCTTTGCCGTTTTCTGCGGTTTGGTATTCGCTACGCTCATGGTTTTTGATGCTGCGCGTATGTTAATGATTAGTGAAAAGTTTGTAATTCTGATTTTTTTTGTATCTTTGCAAAACTGAGAAATCAATTTATTACTATATTTCTCAAATGATATGAATAGAATAATACTTATCGGCAACGGCTTTGATTTGGCGCATGGCTTGAAAACAAGTTATAAGGATTTTATTGATTGGTTTTGGAAAAAACAAGGCGAAGATTTTAATTTCAACTGCAAAAGGGATAGAGAGACGATGCCTATTGATACTAATCCCAACCACTTTAGGGATAAATGGAATAGAGAGAATCTTTTTTTTTCGTTTGAAGAATGCCCAAAGTTTCAACTGAGAGGAGATTGGTATAAAGAATGCATTAAAAATCGTAATATAAAATTCAAAAATGAATTCTTGGAAGTAATTACGAAGAAATCAATGCAGAACTGGGTGGATATAGAGGAGGAATATAATACTCAACTGCATGGGATAGGCACTGCATGCGGAATGTATACGGACATAGAGCTTTTAAATAAGGATTTTCTAATGATAAAAGAGGAATTAGAAATTTATTAAAAAAAAGAAACTTCAACAAGCAACGATAATATTTTAGCAAGAATTTTAGACGTAATATATTCAAGATTTAAATATGAAGATTTTACAAAAATAGGCTCAAAAGCTGTTATAGATGATGAATATTCAGACATGTTGGAATATGTGGATGATGATATAAAGGAAGAATACTTATTTGAAATTTTAAGAGATTTGGAAGTAATAGATACAGGAGAGGAGGATATAATTGAAGAAAAAATAAAAGGTATATTATTAGATAAAGAAAATAATCAAACAATCTTCCCTTTTGTTCCGAAACAAATATTGTTTTTAAATTTTAATTATACCCATACAGAATATCAATATTACCTCTATAATTATTTCAAAAATAAAAAACTTGGATTTCAATATTACCTCTATACTTTTCTCAAGAATATATGTGAAAATTTGGATGTAGATAAAAAATATGGATACCTATTAAGAAAAAAAAATACAGAGACCGGTATAATCCATATTCATGGCGAATTGAAGAATGAAAAAAATTCTATTATTTTTGGATATGGAGATGAGATTGCAGAAGAATATAAAGCCATAGAAAAAAAGAATGATAATCGCTTTCTCGAAAACATAAAATCAATTAGGTATTTAGAAACAGACAATTATAAAAGGTTATTAGATTTTATTAATTCCGACAAATATCAAATCTTTGTAATGGGGCATTCGTGCGGCATTTCGGATAGAACTTTGTTAAACACATTGTTTGAGCATGAAAATTGCGTGTCTATCAAGCCATTCTATTATGAATACAAAGATGAAAACGGCGAAATAAAAAACGATTATAGCGACAAAGTTAGAAATATATCTCGTAATTTTACGGATAAAAAAGTGATGAGAGAGAAGGTTGTAAATGAAGCTTATTGTGAACCGTTGTTAGATTGTAAAACCAAATAGGCTATGGGGATGATGGGATGGATTGAACGATACTAAGTAAACTTTCTACGTTAGCGCAGTCTGTTTCGGGTGGCATCATCGCCACGATCTATTAAAATTTGTATATTCCAAATATTTTTCGTACCTTTGCACCCTCAAAACGTGCCTTGGTGGTGGAATTGGTAGACACGCAGGACTTAAAATCCTGTTTCCGTTGAGGAAGTGCGGGTTCAAGTCCCGCCCGAGGTACAACAGAGAGAGTCAGTGGGGAAAGGGTAGAAAATTGCAGCAATGCGAATTTTGTACGGAATGATTTTGAGGGGCTAAGGCCTCTTTTTTATTAACTAAGAATATGATTTCTGAAACATACATACGCCAATTAATTGATGAGAAACTGTCTGGAACAGATGTGTTTCTGGTGGAATGCCGTGTGAAAACGGACAATAAAATTCGGGTGTTTATTGATAGCGAACGAGGCGTAGCGATTGAGGATTGCATTGCATTGAGCCGTCATATCGAAGGGAATTTGGACCGGGAGCAAGAGGATTTTGCACTGGATGTATCTTCTGCCGGATTGGATTTGCCATTGCGAATTCCGCGTCAGTTCAAGAAGAACGTAGGCCGGTCTGTGCAGGTCATTTTGAATGATGGAACAGAAGTCAAAGGTAAAATGATTGAGGCCACAGATGAACATTTTCAAGTTTTGCCCGATGCAAAGAAACCTAAAAAATCTTCAAAGCAAACGGAGACAGAGCCTATACAGCCTATTTCCATCCATTATATAAATCAAAAAGAAACAAAAATAGTATTAACCTTTTAACAATAACTCACATGGACAACATTAATTTGGTTGAGAGTTTCTCAGAGTTTAAAGAGTTTAAAAACATTGATCGCGAAACAATGATGCGTATCTTGGAAGATGTATTTAGAGCCATGCTGGTGAAGAAATACGGCACAGACGAGAATATCGACATCATCGTAAACATCGACAAAGGCGACTTGGAAATTTATCGCAATTTGACCATCGTTGAAGATGACGAATTGGAAGATGAAAACACACAAATCGAATATTCCAAAGCCATCAAAATCGAGCCGGATTTTGAAGTTGGGGAAGATGTTTCGGAACAAATTTTCATGAAAGATTTCGGACGTCGCGAGATTTTGGCTATTCGTCAAAACTTAGTTGGAAAAATCCAAGAATACGAGAAAAACAACGTTTACAAAAAATACAAAGAGCGCATCGGAGAAATCATGACCGGCGAAGTGTATCAAGTTTGGAAACGCGAAATCTTGGTGCTTGACGACGAAGGTATCGAATTGGTTTTGCCTCGTGCAGAGCAAATTCCATCGGATTTTTACCGCAAGGGCGATACACTCCGTGCCATTGTTTTGAAAGTGGAAATGCGCAACGGAACACCGCAAATTATTCTATCGAGAACATCGCCGGTATTCCTCGAACGCTTGATGGAACAAGAAATTCCGGAAATCTTTGACGGCTTGATAACTATCAAACGCATTGAACGTGAGCCGGGCGAACGTGCCAAGGTGGCCGTTGAGTCTTATGATGACCGCATTGACCCTGTTGGCGCTTGCGTTGGTATGAAAGGCTCGCGTATTCACGGTATTGTTAGAGAGTTGCGCAATGAAAATATTGATGTTGTCAACTGGACCAGCAATCCGGAATTGTTGATTACACGTGCATTGAACCCTGCAAAAATTATCGGCATCAAGTTAGATGAAGAAACCAAAACCGCAGATGTAACGATGAAGCCCGATCAAGTTTCGTTGGCCATTGGAAAAGGCGGACATAATATCAAGCTCGCCGGACGCATGGCAGGCTACGAAATCAACGTGTATCGGGATGCTGTTGAGGTGGATTCTGAGGATGTGGATTTGCAAGAATTTAACGACGAAATCGAACAATGGGTCATTGACGCATTAACGGCAATCGGTTGCGATACGGCGAAAGATGTGTTAGGCCTTTCTGCGGAAGAGTTAGAAAAACGTACGGATTTGGAAGAAGAAACCATTCAAGACGTATTGCGTGTATTGAAGGCAGAATTTGAATCATAAGCATAATAAGGCGAGTAGATTTTCATCCAATCAAAGAAAATAGAAAAAATTGATAAAAGAGGGAGGTAATATGTCAGAAGAAGCCAAAGGCACACGGCTTGCAAAAGCGGCAAAAGAATTTAATATTGCTGTGAATACGGTTATTGAGTTTTTGGAAAGCAAAGGATTTGAAGTAGATTCTAATCCTAATTCCAAGCTCACATCCGATATGTATAATGCATTGGAAAAGGCTTTCCAATCCGACAAGAAAGCCAAAGAGGCCGCAGAAAAAATTGCTTTGGAATACCAAAAGAAAGAGACTGTTACGATTGAGGAAACACCCAAAACTCCCGCCAAGAAAGTCGAAGAAGAGGAATACATCATCAAGGAAGTAACCCTCGAAAAGAAAGCCAAACCGGTTAAAGTCCACAAGGACGTTGTTGAAGAAACGCCCGTTGTTGAAATTATTGAACCCGAAGAAACACCTAAACCGGAGCCGGAACCCGTTGAAACTATACAGAGCATTTCTGAAACACCAAAAGATGAAGTGGTCGTGGAAGTTGCACAGGACGAAGATACAACTTCGGGTCCGAAAGTTCTCGGAAAGATTGATTTGAGCGGAATAAACTCAAAGACACGCCCCGACAAGAAATCTAAGAAAGAGCTGAAAGACGCTCGAGACGCTAAAGCGGCAGAAGAAAAAGTTCAGAAGAAAGTTACTCAGAAACCGCCTAAGAAAGAAGAAGCGCCGAAACAAAAACCGACACCGAAGCCTGCGCCTGTCGTTCAACAAAAAGTTCCGGCACCGGCACCTGTGGTTGAAGAACGTGTAATTGAGCACATCAAAACGGAATATCAAAAAGTAGAAGGCCCTCGAATTACAGGTCAAACTATTGATTTGTCTCAATTCAATAAGAAACCTTCAACATCGGCTACGCCTCAATCCGGAAACTCGCATAATAAGAAAAAGCGCGAACGTATTCGCAGCAAAGAAAAAAGCGTAGACATCAAAGAGGCTGTAAAAAATGCCGAAAAAGCCGGTTGGAAAAAAGATGCCAAGCCCAAACCCGGTGGTAAGGCCATCAGACCGGTAGTTGAAATAAACAACGACGAAATCGAAAAGCAAATCAAGGAAACGTTGGCTCGTTTAGGCACAACCGGAAAATCTAAATTCTCTAAACACCGCCGTGAGAAACGCCAAAATGTTGCAGCCGAAATGCAAGAGGAGGCAATGCGCGCACAAGCCGAAGCAGGCGTTTTGAAAGTAACGGAATTTGTTACGGCCAACGAATTGGCCACCATGATGAACATTCCGGTTACCCAAATTATTGCCACCTGTATGTCGGTAGGCCAATTTGTATCCATCAACCAACGTTTGAATGCTGAGGTTATCTCCCTATTGGCTGATGAATACGGCTTTAAATTAGAGTTCGTCGATGCCGAAGTAATGGAAAGCATATCCGATGTTGAAGAAGACGATAATCCTGAAGATTTGAAGCCACGTGCACCTATCGTTACGGTGATGGGACACGTTGACCACGGTAAAACTTCGCTTTTGGACTATATCCGTAAAGCCAACGTGATTGCCGGTGAAGCCGGTGGAATCACGCAGCACATCGGTGCTTATGAAGTAACCTTAGGCGATGGACGCCAGATTACATTCTTGGATACACCCGGTCACGAAGCTTTTACAGCCATGCGTGCCCGTGGTGCTAAGATTACTGATATTGCCATTATCGTAGTGGCAGCCGATGATAAGATAATGCCTCAAACCATTGAGGCTATCAACCACGCCCAAGCGGGTAATGTGCCGATTATTTTTGCCATTAACAAGATTGATAAACCGGCTGCAGACCCGAACCGCATCAAGCAAGAATTGGCCGAAATGAACCTCTTGGTGGAAGAATGGGGTGGTAAATACCAAAGTCAGGATATAGCAGCCAAACACGGTACAAATGTTCCCGAATTGCTCGAAAAAGTACTCTTGGAAGCCGATCTTTTGGATTTAAAAGCTAATCCTCAAAAACGTGCGAAAGGTACGGTCATAGAGGCTTCGCTTGATAAAGGTCGCGGTTTTGTGGCCAATGTCCTTATCCAAGACGGAAGTATCTCAGTTGGAGATAATATCTTGGCAGGAAGCACATACGGACGTGTAAAGGCGATGTTCAACGAACGAAACCAATCCATCCAAACAGCAGGGCCTTCAACGCCTATTCTGTTATTGGGCTTAAATGGTGCACCACAAGCGGGTGATATATTCAACGTTACTCCTTCCGATAAAGAAGCCAAAGACGTGGCCACTCGTCGTTTGCAATTGCAACGCGAACAAGGCTTGCGCACGCAAAAACACATCACATTGGATGAAATCGGTCGCCGTATTGCAATTGGAGACTTCAAAGAGCTTAACATCATCGTTAAGGGTGATGTGGACGGCTCAGTGGAAGCGTTGGCAGACTCGTTGCTCAAGCTCTCAACACCGGAAGTTCAAGTAAATGTAATCCACAAAGCCGTAGGACAAATCTCCGAAGGCGACGTAGTGCTCGCTTCCGCATCCGATGCTCTGATTATCGGGTTCCAAGTGCGCCCATCTATGGCCGCTCGCAAATTGGCCGAGAACGAACAAATCGACATCCGTCTATACTCCGTTATCTACAAAGCCATCGAAGAAGTCAAAGACTCGCTCGAGGGTATGTTGGCGCCGGATGTGCAAGAAAAGATTACTTGTAACCTCGAAATCAAAGAAGTGTTCAAAATCACCAAAGTGGGTACCATTGCTGGATGTATTGTGTTGGATGGCAAGATTACCCGTAGCACCAAAGTGCGAATCATTCGTGATGGTATTGTGGTCTACACCGGTAAACTCGGCTCGCTCAAACGCTTCAAAGACGATGCAAAAGAAGTCGTATCCGGTCAAGATTGCGGCCTAAACATCGAGAACTTCAACGACATCAAAGTTGGCGACGTAATTGAGGGATACGATATTATTGAAACCAAGCGGACACTGTAAATAAAAAAGAAGACTCAAACAAAATGTAATTTAGAATTTCTTTCAGCTCATTTTAAGGTAGCAAACGGCAAGCCGTGTTGCTCATTTTATTCATCTTAAAAGAAAGAAATTATGCTAATATTACAACAAGTATCCTATCTGCACCCTAACAAAGAATTACTATTCGACAACATTGACCTTACTGTAAACCATCATGAAAAAATAGCTCTGATAGGCAACAACGGTACAGGAAAATCCACCTTGTTGAAGATTATTGCCGGCGAATTGGCCATATCCGGAGGGCAACTAAACGTTCATACAGAGCCGTACTACATGCCGCAAATCTTTGGACAATTTAACCATCTGACGGTTGCGCAAGCATTGAATATCGACAAAAAATGGAAGGCCTTAAAAGACATCTTGAATGGCCATGCAACCGAAGACAGTTTCAATATCTTGAACGACGACTGGACGCTTGAAGAACGGTGCAAAAATGCTTTACAGTATTGGCAATTGAGTGATTTAGACCTGTCTCAAAAGATGGAAACATTGAGTGGCGGACAAAAAACCAAAGTGCTTCTTGCCGGGATTTCTATTCACGAGCCCAAATTAGTGCTCTTGGATGAGCCAAGCAATCATTTGGATATTCAAAGCAGAAAACTTCTGTATGATTTCATTCAATCATCGCAATGTTCCTTAATCGTGGTTAGTCACGATAGAAAACTGTTAAACCTCTTGTCTAAAACGTGCGAATTAAGCAAACATAACATGAAAGTTTATGGTGGTAATTACGACTTCTATGCCGAACAAAAACAGCTTGATGAAAATGCCTTAAACCGAGATGTACAAGGCAAAGAAAAAGAATTACGAAAAGCCAAAGAGAAAGAACGAGAAACCTTGGAACGGCAACAAAAAAGAGAAACTCAAGGCCAAAAATCTCTTGCCAAAGCAAGTATTGCACCTATTCTTGCCGGTCGGAGAAAAGAGAGTTCGGAAAATACGGCTTCAAAAATGAAAGATATTCACGCTGAAAAAGTCGGTGGTGTTTTAGAAGAATTGTTGGAATTGCGCTCGGCTTTGCCCGACATGGACAAAATGAAACTCGGCTTTGATCATTCAAAACTCCACAAAGGAAAAATATTGTTTACGGTAAAGGATGTAAATTTCAGCTACGACGCACAACATCTTTGGCCGGAGAGCCTAAATTTCCAAATCACAAGTGGCGAACGAATCGCCTTGAATGGAGCCAATGGCTCAGGGAAAACAACCTTGATAAATCTTCTTCTGGGCCATATAGAACCTCAAATAGGGACTATCTACAGGGCAAACAATGATTCGGTCTATATCGACCAAGATTACTCACTTATAGACAATAGCCTAAATGTTTACGAACAGGCACAAAAGTTCAATTCCACCGCATTGCAAGAACACGAAGTAAAGATGAATCTCAGTCGTTTTTTATTCACAAAAGAAACTTGGGACAAACCCTGCCATGCGTTGAGCGGAGGCGAAAGAATGCGCTTAACACTTTGCTGTTTAACCATCAATCGTCAGCCACCGGACAGCATCATTTTAGACGAACCAACCAACAACCTCGACATTCAAAACGTTAAAATTCTAACCAATGCCGTTAACGAATATCAAGGGACACTAATGGTTGTTTCGCACGATGAAACCTTCTTGGAGCAAATCAACGTAAAGCGAATTATTCAGCTTTAATTCTTTTTGCCTTACAACGCCGTTTTCCACAAACCGTGGATATTGCAGTATTCATAAACCGCCACAGCTTTGTGCTTGCAGATGCAAAACTCAGCTTCGGGTTTGCCTGTTGGGTCAAGCATGATGTGCTGGCCACCACCTTCCGTTTCAACGAAAATAAAGACAATGTGATGTTCTTCTAACATCGGATGGGGCACACTGCCCACTTCAACCTTGATGGTGCAATCGTCAACCTTAGTTACTACCGGCACGTGCTTCTCTGTGCTCGCATCAATCGTATTTGGAATCAGTTCTTCCATCTTTTCGCCACAGCAAACCATCGGAACGCCCGAATCAATAATCTTCTCGGCAATATTGCCACAGTGATTACATCTGAAGAATTTTGGAGATTGTTTTTTCATAATTGAAAATTTTTAGGGGATTAACGTTGCAAAGATACACATTTTAATTGAAAATTAAAAATTAAAAATTAAGAGGGAGAGAAATGAATAATGATTAGTAGGGGCGAAGTTCAAAAAACACCGTGCGAAGCTCGAATAATACTCTTTAAAGTATTAAAAACCCCTTCCAAAGTCAAAAAAACCACCTCTGAGGTATTTATTAATACCTTTTTCAGCAAAAAAACTACCCTCGAAGTATTAATTAATACCTCCGAAGTATTAAAAACTCCCTATGCAGGTAGAAAAAAGTACCTCCGAAGTAGAAAAAGGTACTTTGGAGGTACAAAATTGTTTTGTTAATCATTATTCTCTAATCACTACTCACTATTTCCAATTTTTTCGTATCTTTGCATAAAAAACGCATGAACGAAGAAGGCATCAAATTTTCACGACATTTTTCCAAGTTGGTTAAGCCAACAGACCGTGTCTTGGTGGCTGTTAGCGGTGGCTCGGATTCGGTTGTTTTATTAGACCTTTTGGCGAAATACGGCATGAACGATTTAGCGGTTGTTCATTGCAATTTTCAATTGCGTGGGGAAGATTCTAATGAGGATGAAAAATTTGTACGGAACTTAGCAAAATCTTACGGATTACCTATTTTTTCTACCCGTTTTGATACTAAATCCGAACAGAAAGCATCCAAACAGTCTATTCAAGTAACCGCTCGAAATCTGCGCTATGCTTACTTTTCCGAATTATTGGAAAAAGAGAAATTCGATTATATTGCGGTTGCTCACCATGCCGACGATCAAATTGAAACCTTTTTTATCAATCTTCTGCGAGGTACAGGCGTCAAAGGTTTGCGAGGAATGCTGCCGAAACGAGAACACATTATCCGGCCGTTGTTAACATTCTCAAAGCAAGATTTGAAAGATTATGCCAACCGAAATAATCTTCAATATCGAGAAGATGCAAGTAATGCCTCCGATTATTATTTGCGAAATAATATCCGTCATCATTTAATTCCCTGTTTGGAAACGCTTGATAAATCTGCGAAAAAGAGCATCCTGCAAACGATTGAGAATTTACAAGACCTCGAAAACCAATCACTCAAAGAGCTTGAAGTTTTACAAAACAGTGGTTTCTCGACAACACAAATTCGCAACATAAAGAAATCCATCCATGGCCAATCCGGCAAGTTATTTGTGTCGAAAACCCATCGTGCCACAACGCATGGCGGGCAATTATTGATTGAGAGGACGGAGGATAAAAGGGGTAAGGGATTAAAAGGTGAACGGTTAACAGTTAACGAGGCATCCTCTTGCTTACACACCAACCTTATAGACATTGCGGATTTTGTGCTAAAAAAAGACCCCAACACAGCCCAGTTAGATTTCGACAAACTCCAATTCCCATTGACTTTGCGCCATTGGGAACAAGGCGATTATTTCATCCCTTTCGGACAACGTGGGAAAAAAAAATTAAGTGACTTTTTTGTGGATCAAAAACTCTCTCGCTTCGACAAGGAGCGAGTTTGGCTGCTGTGTTCCGGCGATGATATTGTTTGGGTGGTTGGCCATCGGGTTGATAATCGCTACCGAATTTCAAACCAAACCAAACAGGTTTTAGTTATTGAGAACCGTTGCGAATAACGGCTAAACAAATTTAGAAACCGTATAGTTTTCATCCCCCTTACCAACTTTCAAAAACTGTTTTGGCATAGGCAACGACAGATTTACTCGTTTTTGAGTAACCGGATGTTTGAACGAAAGTGAAAATGCAAACAACCGTATTTGACGGATGTATGTGGCATCCGCGCCATATTTGCGGTCGCCGACTATGGAACAATGGATGCTCGACAATTGCACTCGGATTTGATTTTTGCGGCCGGTTTCAAGAAGGATTTCCAACAGCGTATAATCATTGTGGCGAGACAGGGTTTTGTAATGCAATATGGCCAATTGAGGAGCGGAATTTTGGGTGCGGGGTGCGGGGTGCGGGGTGCGGGGTTTCGCCTCATCGTACCTAATACCTCGCACCTCTTCAACCACCATCATTTTTTGTTTGGGGCCTTCCATCACGTACGATTTGATGGTATTGTTGGCCGGTTGCGGAGTTCCCTCAACTAACGCCCAATACAACTTTTCATTATCCGTCCAATTCTCAATCAAAGATTTCCTGACGGCCTCAGACTTGGCAAATAGCAAAAGCCCGGAAACCTCTCTATCCAAACGATGCACAATAAATATCTTTTCACGATGTTTGGATTTTTTCACAATGTAATCCAACACCATTTTGTACATGGATTTCTTGGTTTCCGTAGTCGTTCCAACAGTCAAGATACCAGCCGGCTTCAAAACGGCAATCAAATAGTCGTCTTCAAAAACAATTTGAAACGGCGCTTTTTCGGTTTGAGCCTCTTTGCCGTTGTATTTCTTGTAGTTTAAGGTTTCGCCTTTCTTTACAGGAGTTTCAGGGTTTTTTAAAATCAAATCGCCACGAGAAACAAAACCGTATTTGATTACTTTTTTCAAATGCGTTTTGGTGCTTTCGGGAAATGTTTCGCCCAAAAGATCCAATAGAGATTGGGATTTTTTTACTTCGATTTTCATCCTAAATTATATCGCCACGCTACCGCCTTGCGTTGCTTTTTGTGCACAAGTGGATGCACAAATGAACTCGCGGTTCAGTTTGGCAATATGGTCGATTTTAATGCCTTTCGGGCATTCGGCTTCGCAGGCTCCGGTGTTGGTGCAGCTGCCAAAACCAAGTTCATCCATACGTTTGACCATTGCTTGAACACGTTCATAGGCTTCTACCTTGCCTTGCGGAAGATGCGCCAAATGCGATACTTTCGCCGCTACAAACAACATCGCCGAGGCGTTTTTGCAAGATGCCACGCAAGCACCACAACCGATACAGGCTGCTGCATCCATAGACGTGTCTGCATCCTCTTTGCGAACAGGAATGGCATTGCCATCGGGCACACCACCCGTGGTGGCAGAAACATAACCGCCGGCTTGAATGATTTTGTCGAATGCACTGCGGTCAACAACTAAATCCTTAATCACAGGGAATGCTGCCGAACGCCATGGTTCGATGGTAATCGTTTCGCCGTCTTTGAATTTACGCATGTGCAATTGGCAGGTTGTAATGCCATCGTCGTTGCCATGCGGGCGACCATTGATATACAAGCTGCACATACCGCAAATGCCCTCACGGCAGTCGTGGTCGAAGCAAACCGGATGATCAATTTTGTCAACCAATTGTTCGTTGAGAATATCCAACATTTCCAAAAACGAGCAATCGCTTGAAATGTCAGTGATTTTATAAGTTTGGAATTGGCCTTTCGCTTTTGCGTTTTCTTGGCGCCATATCTTCAGTGTAAAGTTCATTGTTTGATGTTTTTGAATTAAGTGGTGCGGGGGTTGCTGGGTGCGAGGTACGTGGTGTGCTATGAGCCGACCTCGCACCTCGTACCCAGTACCTCGTACCTATTATTTATAGTTTCGTGTTGCCACCTTAACAAATTCGTAATTAAGCGGCTCAACATTACGTGTTGGTTCAGCGTTTTCGCCGGTAAATTCCCAAGCAGCAACGTGCATGAAGTGCTCATCATCACGTTTGGTTTCGCCGTCCACTTGATGTTCTTCACGGAAGTGTCCACCGCAAGATTCCTCACGGAGGTTTGCATCACGAGCCATCAATTCGCCCAGTTCGAGATAATCGGCCAAGCGCAACGCTTTTTCGAGTTCGTTGTTCATGCCTTCAGCTTTTCCAACTACACGAACATCGTTCCAAAATTCATTGCGTAATTCTTTTATCATCTCAATCGCTTGTGCTGTGCTGGTTTTGGTGCGAGCCATGCCCACGTAATCCCACATGATTTTGCCGAGTTTACGGTGAATGGCATCCACAGATTGTTTACCGTTTATGCTCAACAACTTTTCGATTTGCGCTTTCACTTGGTTTTCGGCCTCTTCAAATTCGGGCGTATTTGTAGCAAAATGCGGCACACGGATTTGATCCGACAAACAATTTTGAATGGTATAAGGCAACACGAAATAACCATCAGCCAAGCCTTGCATCAAGGCCGAAGCGCCCAAACGATTTGCTCCGTGATCAGAGAAGTTGGCCTCCCCTATTGCGAACAAACCTTTTACGGTCGTTTGCAATTCGTAATCCACCCAAAGTCCGCCCATCGTGTAATGCACAGCCGGATAAATCATCATCGGCGTTTCGTATGGATTTTCATCCACGATTTTTTCATACATTTGGAACAAGTTTCCGTAACGTTCGGCCACTTTATCTTTACCCAAACGGCTGATGGCATCGGCAAAATCCAAATATACGGCCAATCCCGTAGATCCTACGCCATAGCCCGCATCGCAACGTTCTTTCGCAGCACGAGAAGCCACATCACGAGGCACCAAGTTTCCGAAAGCCGGATAGCGGCGTTCGAGATAATAATCCCGATTTTCTTCTGCGATTTGAGTCGGTTTCAAACGTCCTTCACGGATGGCTTTAACGTCCTCAATATTTTTAGGTACCCAAATCCGACCATCGTTTCGCAAACTTTCCGACATCAACGTAAGTTTCGATTGGTATTCGCCGTGAACAGGAATACAGGTTGGGTGAATTTGCACATAGCACGGATTTGCGAAGTTCGCACCTTTCCGGTAGGCTTTCCAAGCTGCGGAAACGTTAGAGTTCATCGCATTGGTAGAAAGGAAAAACACGTTTCCGTAACCGCCTGTTGCCAAAACAACGGCATGGGCTGCGTGACGATGCAATTTTCCTGTCGTAATATCACGTGTGATGATACCACGAGCAACACCATCAATTTGCACCAAGTCCATCATTTCATGACGCGCAAAAAGTTCAACCGTTCCACGTTCAATCTCACGGCTTAATGCGCCGTAAGCGCCAATCAACAATTGTTGTCCGGTTTGCCCGCGAGCGTAGAATGTACGCGAAACTTGCGCACCGCCAAACGAGCGGTTATCCAAATAGCCCGAATAATCACGAGCGAAAGGCACGCCTTGCGCCACAGATTGGTCGATGATATTGTTGCTCACTTCTGCCAAACGATAGACATTGGCCTCTCTTGCACGATAGTCGCCACCTTTAATCGTATCGTAAAACAAACGATGAACGCTGTCGCCGTCGTTTTGATAATTTTTTGCAGCGTTGATACCCCCTTGCGCAGCAATAGAGTGTGCACGGCGAGGGCTATCGGAAATGCAAAAGATTTTCACATTAAATCCTAATGCGCCCAAACTTGCGGCAGCAGATGCTCCGGCAAGTCCTGTGCCAACAACAATCACATCAATACGACGTTTGTTTGCTGGATTAATCAGCGATTGCGTTGCTTTATAATTAGTCCACTTTTGTTCTAAATTACCTTGTGGAATTTTGGAATCTAAATTAGCCATATCGTTTTTTTGAATTATTTAAAGAAATAGAAAAATAAAGGGATTATCGCAAAGCCAACAGCAACAACAACGGCAAACAAGGTTCCGATCAATTTAATGGTCGGCGTGTATTTGCTGTGTGCCAAGCCCAAGGTTTGGAAAGCGGATTGGAAGGCATGTGTCAAGTGGAAACCTAAGGCAATCATGCAGGCCACATAGAGAATTACAACCCAAATATTTTTGAAGAGTTGGCGAGCCATGAAATAGAAATCCGGTTCATATTCAACATCCAATGCCGTGCGAATTTCATCCACTTCGGCCTTGGTTAGGTTTTCCATATCAGAGGCGTTTTGCAGAGCCACACCCACCTTTTCATTGGCTTGCAAGGTTTGCAAACCGGCTTGAAAGGCTTGCATTTCGGCTTGAACGGCAGCTTTGGCCTCTTCGGTTTCGGCTTCGGCAAAGGCGGTGTTTAGAGTTTTTTGTTTATCTTGAAACGCTTCTTCGATAGCCTTTATCTCAACCACATAGCAACCTTCTACCAAGCCTACTTTGGCAAAATAGAAGTTCACAAAATGCACGCCCATAAAAAGAGCAATCAAAATTCCCGACCAAATCATGAGTTTGGATGCAGGCGCGGTTTTAGATTTTGTGCGCACCGCATAACCCACCGGACGAGCACGCCAGTTGTGAATTTGAATCAGCACGGCAAGTATAATGTGCAGAATGATAGCTGCAAACAGTACAATTTCAAATGTTTTCACGATGTAGTTTGTACCCATGAAATGAGCTGCGGCCTTAAACCAAGCTCCGCCATCCTCGCGAAGCATACAGAGGTTAATTCCTAAATGGACGACAAGAAACATGAGCAAAAAGAGACCGATAATAGCAAGGGTCACTTTTTTGGTAATGGATGCGAATTGCAAAAATTTTGGCATATTTACGTTTTTTTTAATTTAGGGTGCAAAGATACAAAATTTAAATGAAATTAAAAAATCAAAAACGATTTTCGCCCCATGCGGGGTATAGAAAGGGTATACTAGGTATAGCTCAGGTATAGTTCAGGTATATAGAAAGGGTATAGCGAGGGTATAGAACGGCCGAACAACGGGTATAGCAAGGGTATAAAAACAGTATAGAAATAGCAAACAAATAGCAAAGAAACAGCAAACAAATAGCAAAGAAAGAGTAATTAATTAAATAATATTCAATCGTCTACAAAAAACAAAACCACAATTTGCGAATAACGAACATCTTACAATACATAGATAGACCGTTGTAGGATGTTTGTTCGATAGTTGTTCGATACTCGTTCGATACTTGTAGGTACCTAATCCGTACCAAGTTCGCTACAAGTCCGATCAAAAAACACCAAAATTTGAAACACCCAAATTTTGATGAATCCATATTGATTATTTAAAGTGTTGAGTTTCAAAAAAAATACTTACCTTTGCAAAATATTAGATTATGTAAACCAAAATATAGTAAAAACAACAAAACATGAAAAAACAAATCGCACTCTTTTTAGGCCTGTTGCTATTTGCAGCAAGCCTTAATGCGCAAATTGAGCCCCAACAAGCCAATCCGCGCCATGCAACGGCCGAACTCTCGGCCCTGCGCAATCTCGACGGCAGCCTCTATGTTGGCAAAGCCCCAAAAACTCGCCTCGATGCGCCAAAAAACAAACCCATGCGTGCGGCAAAAGCCGCAGCAGCTGATGCCGAAGTGTGGCAAACGTGGCAAGTAGGTAGCCCCAATGCGGCTGATATTACGGCTACGCTGATGGATGATGGAACGCTTACCTTTACGGGAAGTGGTGCTATGTTGGAGTATAGTTTAGGTAGTACTCCTTGGTATCCCTACAGCAATTATCTTACTTCCGTTGTGATTGAGGAGGGTATTACGACTATGTGTTTCAGTGCTTTTGTTCAGTGTTATGCTTTACAATCGTTGAGCCTTCCGAATAGTCTTACAGCCATCCCAATGCAGGCGTTTTGGGAATGCCCATTGACTAACATTACCATTCCGGAAGGTGTGACTACTATCGGCCAAAGTGCGTTCAATGGTTGTGCAAACCTTATTGATATAACTTTGCCGGAAGGGCTTAAATCTATTGGATTATATGCATTTGCTCGCTGCGAAAGTCTTACGGATATAACCTTGCCAGATGGCCTTACAACCATTGAAAGTCAGGCGTTTTCAGATTGTTCACGTCTTGCAAATGTTACCCTGCCGAATGGTTCGGTTACAGTTGGCTCTTCTGTATTTTGGGGCTGTACAAACCTTACAAATATTACCTTACCGAATGGCTTCGCCCCGGTTAATTACACATTATTACAAAGCTCTTCCATCGCCAACATCAATGTGGCTGCCGACCATCCCACATTGACTTCGGTGGATGGCGTGCTGTTTAGCAAAGATAAAACCAAATTGGTGCTGTATCCTTATGCGCGCACCGGCGCTTATACCATCCCGGCCAACGTTACCACGCTTGGCGAGTATGCCTTTTATGGCAATCCCAACTTGGAGCAAATAACCATCGGCAGCGCCATCACCACCATCGAGATGGGCGCTTTGGCAGCTTGCCCCAAACTTTCTATTAATGTGGATGCAGGCAACACAGCTTTTGCTTTGGTGGATGGCGTGCTGTTTAGCAAAGACCTAAAAACGTTGGTGCAATATCCCATCGGCAAAGAAGCTGAAGCCTATACTGTTCCCGATGGGGTTTCGGCTATTGCCGACGAGGCGTTTAATGGTAGTGCAATAACCGCTGTAACGTTTCCTGAAAGCCTTACAACTATTGGCGACTATGCTTTTCAAGATTGCAACGGTTTGGAAGACATAACCCTTGGTAGCAGTATCACCACTCTTGGCGATGGAGCATTTTATTACTGCGCTGGCCTAACGAAAGTGGTTTGCCTTAATCCAACCCCGCCTGCACTTGGAGGAACATACGTTTTTAGTGGCGTTCCTGCGTTCATAGAAGTTCCCGAAGGCTCGGTGGCAGCCTATAAAGCCGCTTGGCCTGCTTATGCCAACCTTATCATGGCCATCGACGGCCTTCCTACATGGGATTGTGGCGCAGAGGGCAACAACGTTACTGCCACATTAGAGAACGGCACGCTAACCATTAGCGGCACAGGAAAGATGAAAGATAGCATTAACGCCAGCGGCCAATATTTGGTAATATCTCCTTGGAATTCTGTCAGTGCAAGCATCACTGCTGTAGTGGTAGGCGAAGGTGTCAGCTATATCGGCGTTGGAGCATTTCTCAATCACGTAAATTTAACCTCCGTAACCCTGCCCCAAGAAGGATTGGATAGTATTGGCAGAGGTACGTTCGATGGATGCACAAGTTTAACTTCCATAACCTTACCCGAAGGATTGGAGCGTATTGGCAACTTTGCATTCCGTGGCAGCCAACTTACTACTGTAACCCTACCTAAAAGCCTTATTTATCTTGGCGACAATGCGTTTTTTATCTCCCCAAACGGTACATTAGAAACAGTTATTAGCCTTAATCCAACGCCGCCCACTATTGGGGCATATCCTCCTTTTATTGAAGAGCATCCTTCATTTTGGATAGAAGTTCCCGAAAGCTCCGTGGCCGCTTATAAAGAAGCATGGAGTCGATATGAAAATTATATCGGAGCTATTGGTGCACCACATATTCCAACATGGGAATGCGGTGATCAAGGGGATAATGTGATTGCAACGTTGAGCAATGATACGTTGTATATTGAGGGAACGGGGGAGATGGCGGATTATTATGATGAAGAGGGAAACTATGGCACTTCGCCATGGTATTCTAAACTCGGAAACATTACCACAGTGGTTGTGGGCAATGGCGTTACATCTATTGGCGACGGTGCATTCCTTTTTTGCGACGGTTTAACCTCTGTAGCCTTGCCGGAAGGTTTAGAAAGTATAGGGGCTTTGGCGTTCAGGAATTGTCCTCTAACTGTGGTAACATTGCCCGAGAGTCTCCGTTATATTGGAGCCAATGCTTTTTATAGGTATCCAAACCCTACTTTGGAAGCTGTTGTTAGTCTTAATCCTGTGCCGCCTGTAATGGGGTCTGCGGATTCTCCTATTTTTGTTGATCGTGTAGTACCGGGGTTCTGGATAGAGGTTCCTGAGGGTTCTGTGGCCGCTTATAAGGCTGCGTGGGCAATCCATGCCGATTATATCGGAGCTATTGGTGCTCCTCATATCGGTGGTGAATGGGAATGCGGTGCAGAGGACGATAATGTTATGGCTCGTTTGAGCAATGATACGCTGTATATCAATGGCACGGGAATGATGGCGAATTATTTTGATGAAGCTACAAGCTCTAGGATTAATGATCCTTGGAGCGGGCAAACTATCCGCACTGTCGTGATTGGTGATGGAGTTACGTATATTGGAGCGGATGCTTTTTACAACTACACTAATATTCAGTCCGTAGTTTTCCCGGAAAGTATGGATAGTATTGGAAATTATGCGTTTTATGGTTGCTCCGGATTAACTTCGGTTAGTTTGCCGGAAGGATTGATAACTATTGGCCACAGTGCGTTTAGAAATTGCTCTTTGACAACGGTAACGGTGCCCCAAAGTGTTACAACAATAAACAGTAATGCTTTTGCCAACAATCTTTCATTAGAGACGGTAATTAGTTTAAATCCTGTTCCGCCTACGGAATACAGGTCTTTTAATATTATCAGCAGTGAGTTTAAGATTATAGTTCCGGATGGTTCTGTGGATGCTTATAAAGCAGCATGGGTAGATTACGTGGATTATATACAAGGCGGCGACCTTGGGTTATTAGCCATGATTGATTCTTTGCAAAAAGAGAACGATGCATTGAAAGCCGACACAGCCACACTGAAAAAAGCAATGGAAGATGCTGAATTAGATTTTTCTCAAACAATAGCAGGAATGAATCAAGCTATGTCTGCGATGGGTCAAAATCTTACGAAAACACAAGACACTTTGGCGGATGTGCGAGAAGAGTTGGAAGCGCTTACAGCCGAGAACAAAAAATTGAAAGATAGCATCGACGGTTTGCACGAACTCCTTGCCGATTGCGGTAGTGCAGAGCAACTGCTACAAGACAGTGTAACCAAACTAAACGCACTAATCGTAGAGTGGATTGACCTGAATGATCAGTTGTTAGACAGCATCGACGGCCTGTATGAGCTTCTGGAAGCCTGCAACGGCGAAGGCTCGGCAAACGCTAATCTAATACCGCAAGAGCAAATTACCGTTTCGCCCAATCCGGTGAATTACGAATTAAAAATTACGAATTACGAATTCAAGTCCGGCGATGTTGTAGAGCTCTTTGATATGAGCGGAAAACGAGTATATCATAATTCTCAATTCTCCACTCTCAACGGAGTTAATTCTCAATTCACAATTGACATGTCGCCCTACCAATCCGGCAACTACATTCTGCGCATCGGCAACCGAGTAGCAAAGATTGTAAAACAATAAAGCACTCTCGTTGCATTTCCCGTAGGGGTCGAATATCTTCGACCCCTACTTTTTTTTGTTTTTTAATTCTTAATTAACTTCGTTGAGGCCTTGCGGCGTTCTTAATTTTTTCGTATCTTTGCAACTCATTAATTTATAAAAATAGTATGAAAATAGCTCCAAACAGCCGGGTAAAACTTACCTACGTCTTGAAGTATGATAACGCCACCGGCGATATTATTGAAAACATCCCTACCGAAAACGCTCTTGAAGTAACTATCGGCACAGAAGACTTGCTTGAGAAATTCGAGGAAAAAATTATGAACTTAACCGTTGGCGACACGTTTGAATTCACACTTTCGCCCGAACAGGCTTACGGAAACTATGACGAAGAGGGTGTGGTAAGCATTCCTAAAGCCGAGTTGATGGAGGATGTGGAAGATGTTACTATCTCGGAAGGCGATATTATCCCCATCGTTACCGATGATGAAGAGGAGATGGAGGCTGTGGTTTTGGAAATCAAAGATGACATTGTTACGCTGGATTTCAATCATCCGCTGGCCGGCGAAATGCTTTATTTTGCGGGAAAAATTGTTTCAATTCGTTAGTTATGTCATTTTCATTTTGGTTTAAATCCACACGCCCTTGGTCGTTGCCGGCGTCCACGATGCCGGTTGTGCTCTCGGCAGCCTATCTTTTTTATGATCAGGAAATGGAATGGACTATCGTTCATTGGTGGTTCTTGCCGTTTGTTCTCATCGCTGTAATTTGTTGCCATTTGGGATTGAATATGATTAGCGATTTTTACGATTTCAAGTTGGGTGTGGATAACGAAAATTCGCTGGGTTACAAAAGTCCGTTGGTAAAAAATGAAGTTGATGCCGAAAAGTGGAGTGCCGTTGCGCTGGGCATCCTTGCTGTCGGCGCATTAGTCGGAATGATTTTATTTGCTTTTAGCAGATGGCAATTGCTTTGGATTGGCGGAATAGGCGTGTTTGCAGGTTATTTGTACAGCTGCTTTTTTAAGAAACATGCGATGGGCGATTTGTTGATTTTTGTGCTATTCGGCTTGCTCATTGTGCAAGGAACATTCTATACCTTAACATCTGATTTATCTTTAATCGCTGTTTTTTTAGCCATTCCCATAGGGTTTATTACCGTGTGTATTTTGCACGCCAATAATACCCGTGATATTGCCTACGATTCTAAGGTTAATTTTCGCTCGCAAGCGGCGGTATTAGGTTTCCGAAATGCTCAATGGCAATATGCCCTGTTGATTTTCGGCGCTTATTTAGCGGTAATATTGATGGTTGTTTTTACGATATTACCTATTTGGAGTTTGTTGGTTTTATTTACACTCCCGATCGCTTTAGCCAATGTAAGAGCGATGTTTAAAGCCTCGAAAGACAATCTCGAACCGATTATGTTTTTGGATGAGGCTACTGCAAAATTGCAATTGGCTTTCACACTCTCTCTATCGCTCGGCCTCTTTATTACGGCTTTGTTCGCATGAAAAATAGCGTCTTGTATATCATCGTTGCCGCTGCACTCTGGGCGTTTATGTTTTCCTCTAAAACAGCGGATATAGTACCGTTCTGGTACGCGATGTTAGGGGCTACGGGCATTTTAATTCTGTTGAGTTTTCGACATATCAAATGGGAAAAACCTTTGCCGAAAGATGTTTGTTTGGGTATCGTTTCTGCAATTGTTTTGTGGGGCATCTTTTGGGTGGGAAATTATTTTTCCACTCGCTGGTTTGGCTTTGCAGCACAAAACATTCAATCTATTTACAACATTAAATCCGATTTCAATCCCCTATTTTTGAGTTTAATTCTCTTGTTTTGGATTGGTCCTGCCGAAGAAATCTTTTGGCGTGGATTTTTGCAACGGCAATGGTCGGAGAAATTGGGTGCAAATCTTGGGTTTGTTTTAACGGCCGTTCTGTATGCCGGTGTTCATATCGTTTCCTTGAATTTCATGTTAGTGATGGCGGCATTGGTGTGTGGAATCTTTTGGGGATTGATTTACAAATACACCAATCGCCTTTGGCCGGTCATAATTTCCCATGCCCTTTGGGATTGTGCGGTTTTTCTATGGTTCCCGATTAGCTAACCAATTTTCATGAATAAAGTTGTTGCTTTTTTGATAGGATTTTGCTTATGGTTGAGCAGTTATGCCAAGCCTGCCGACACGATTTCTTTATTGAAGAAAAGTTCCTTTATTGAAGCCTATAATTCATTCGGAAGTGTTTTTAACACCAATCCTTTTGTAAGCCCAATTCAGAGTTATCAAGCCCTTTCTTTGCGGTATGCGTTTGCATCCAACGGCAGTTCGTGGGAAGACATTGCCTACAATATGCCCTTCATGGGTGTTGGATTCTACACACCGTTTTTCAGCAATAATCCGGGACTTGGAAATCCGGTGTCCATTTACATGTTTCGAGGAAGTACATTGGCACAATTTACCGATAATCTGGGCTTGATTTTGGAAATGAATGTAGGCTTATCCATGAACTGGAAAAACTACGACCCGTTTGACAACCCCAACAATTCGGCCATCGGCTCCCCCAACAATGTGCATGTTGGATTGCGCCTGCATTTAGATTATGTTTTGTCTAAACATTTTGATTTGAAATTCGGTGTTGATTTAACCCATTTCTCAAACGGCAGTTCCCGAATGCCTAATAGCGGTATTAACATGGGCTCTTTAAGTCTTGGTTTGGGCTACAATATTAATCCGGTGAAGAAAGGATTCATCTTGCGAAATTCATCTTTGACGCCGCCGATTATACCACGCCATATTGCGCACGATGTGCAGTTTGTTTTTTCAAGCCGTCAACGAAAATTTGCCGCAGACAGTGCCAGTCATTTACCATCGCCGTATATTGACACGGATTTTAAAGTTTTCGGGTTAGCTTACAGTCCGATGATTGTGAACGGCTACAAATACAAATGGGGGCCAAGTCTTCATCTCACGTATGACGAAAGTTCCAATGCACAGGCTTGGCGCCAATGGAACCCCGCAGACAGTTTGTGGTACGACCGTGTGAAAGTAGCCAAATTAGCCGACCGTCTTTCGTTAGGATTAGCGCTTCGAGGCGAGGTTTCCATGCCGGGTCTTTCCGTTTTTGCAACTGTGGGCTACAATGTTTTTCACAGACACGACATTGATAAACGACTCTTTCAAACCATCGGCATAAAAACGTATTTGAAAGATAACTTTTTCGCAACATTCGGCATCAGCGCCACAAAGTTTAGTGTGGCACAATTTCTCTATTGGAGTTTTGGATACACCATCTCGCCTATTTCTCGCAAACAATATACACCTTAAAATTTTATCGTCATGAACAATTTTCAATTTCAAAACACAACCAAACTGATTTTCGGCAAAGGCCAAATTGCCAAACTAACCACCGAAATCCCCTTAGACAAAAAAATCCTCATCACCTTTGGCGGCGGCTCTGTGAAACAAAACGGCGTTTACGACCAAGTGAAAGAAGCCTTGAAAAACCACTCTTGCGTGGAGTTTTGGGGCATCGAGCCTAACCCGACCGTGCAAACGTTGCGCAAGGCCATCGCATTGGGCAAAGAAAACAAAGTAGACATGCTGCTTGCCGTTGGCGGCGGCTCAACTATCGACGGCACTAAACTTATCGCTGCCGGAATCTTGAATGATAACGACGCATGGAATATCGTTCGCAATCCAAAACTATTGGGCGCCTGCCTGCCTTTGGCTTCGGTGCTCACACTGCCTGCAACAGGCTCCGAAATGAATCGTGGCGCCGTGATTTCAAACACAGAGACGAACGAGAAGTTTGCATTCTACTCCAACTATCCGGTGTTCTCGATTTTAGACCCCGAAACAACCTATTCGTTGCCCAAATTCCAAGTGGCCTGCGGTATTGCCGACACCTTCGTTCATGTGATGGAACAATATTTAACCACATCCAACCAGTCGCCGTTGATGGATCGCTGGGCCGAAGGCATTTTGCAAACCTTAGTTGAAATCGCACCCAAAATTCGCGAAAACCAACACGATTACGAACAGATGAGTACTTTCATGCTTTGCGCAACAATGGGGTTGAATGGCTTTATTTCGATGGGCGTTACGCAAGACTGGGCTACACACCAAATCGGTCATGAACTAACGGCTTTGCACGGCGTTACGCACGGACAAAGTTTGGTGGTTATTTTCCCCGCTTTGATAACTGTTTTGAAAGCTCAAAAACAAGATAAAATCCTGCAATACGGCGAGCGTGTTTGGAACATCACAAACGGCTCTACCGAAGAAAAAATCCAACAAACGATTGCTCAAACCGAAGCCTTTTTCCGCTCGTTGGGCTTAGCCACCAAACTTTCCGAACTCAATATCGGCCAAGCAACGATTGATGAAATCTTCAACCGATTTACAACACGCAACACCGTGTTGGGCGAAAATCAAAACATCACGCCAAGCATCGTGAAAGAGATATTGGAATTGGCGAAATAACAAAGCTGCGTTTTACACGCTTTCAATTTCATTGGTATCCAAATACCACAAGAAGCCTGATATTTCAAGGTTTTCGACGTGCGCAAACAGGTCTTTCAACAAGGCGGCGTAGTCCCGAATTTGCTCTTGATGTTTCGGATATTTTTGCCCTGTTTTGAAATCTACCAAAATCAGATGGCCATGCTCGTCCTGCATTACCCTATCCGGACGGCGCTGTTCTAAGTGGCCGTGAATACTGCGGTTGACGATTTTACACTCGTTGAAAATCCGATACTTTTTAGAAAACCAATCGTGTGCTTGCGGATGGCTCAGCAGTTCGCGAATATGGGTTGCAACATCTATTTTCTCGTCTTCGGAAATAAAACCGTCAAACACCAATCGTTTAATGGTCTTTTCGACATCTTCCAAATAGCGGATTTCGGCCAAGATTCGGTGATACAATAATCCTTTTGCCAATTGTGATTGTTGGGGCGGAACATATTCCGCCCCGGTGTAAAATTTTATCGCCTCTTTCGAGAGATAAAATGTAGGTTGTTTGGTTGCGATAGAAAACGGGACTTCCAGCGTTTTCAAGGGCATTTTGAATACATTTCCATCTAATGCGTCTTCCTGTTTCTCTATGGACGGAACTTTTTCACCTTCTTGGAAAACACCGTCGACTAACGGGTTCAAAACCGTATGCAACAGATTCGACACCCGTAATTTCTCGGACTTCTTCGGCAGCGCATCGGCGAAAACCAACAAATTATGCTTCGGCCGTGTTAGGGCCACATACAGCAAATTCAAATTATCCACCCAAAGTTTCAGCGTTTCGTCTTCAAAATCTTTCGAGAAATGTGAGTTTTTGAGGGATTTGCCATAATTCAACGGAATTAACGGTAGGGGCGGAACATGTTCCGCCCTTACATGGATATTGTCGCAAACATTTGCCCCTGCGGATTCGTGCCAAACCAATTGCTCAAACCGTGTCTCATCCATATCCCATTCGCAAAACGGAACAATGACCGTGTGAAATTCCAAGCCCTTCGATTTGTGAATAGTCAAAATGCGAACGCCCGGCACTTGGGCATTCACGGCAATGGTTTTGTGTTGCAACTCATCCGTCCAATAGTCGAGGAAATCCTCTATGCGGCTCCCGCTTTGCGAAACAAACGCATTCACTTTATCCAAGAAATCATACAAAAAGGCGTGCTGATTTTTCTGTTCAAATAGATTGAAGATACTAATAATCTTTTCCGTCAAATCATACAACGGCAATTTCTGCAACGTGTGATAAGTGCGGCCAAACTCTTCCGGCAAAAACTCCTGAAACGGGCGTTTCTTCAACTCCTTCGACAAGCGATAGGAATTAAAAAACGGGATAAGCTGCGTGTTAAAATCGGAGTTGGTTTGCGATTGAAACGTATAGGCCAATTGTGCGAAAGCCAGTGGGTCATTAAAGTTCGACAGCGCTCGAAAAGCGTCTATAATCAAGCAAACCGCCGATGATGAAGACAGGCGAAACGCCTCGTCCGACACCAATTTGAAATAGTTTTGCGTGTCTTCGTCCAAATCCGGATTGGCCGACAGATACGCCTCAAAGGCTTCGGAAATCTTGCGGATGCCACTCGAATTTCGCACCAAAATCATCCCGTCTTCGGGCTTGATATGAGC
>JAITVC010000115.1 GCA_031286005.1 Bacteroidales bacterium | reverse complement strand
TTGCTTTTTTATTTTTGGTTTGTTGCTTGGCTTGCCGGATTAGGGGCACAAGTGGTTTTATGAGGCTTATGGCTTTTGCGAATTTATTTCTTTGTTCTGTTTGTGCGGGTGTGCGAGGGTTTGCAATTTTTGTGGGCATTGCACGTATGTAGTCTGTGTTGTTTCGGTATGATCCGATTATGTTTCCTACTTTTCCTGAGAAGGGTCCGTTTATGCCTTTTATGTAGATTGCCATGTTGTTAGTTAAGGGTTATCAAATGGTAAAAATTGAGTTTGCAAAGATACGGATTTTTTTTGAATTGGAGGGATGGTGTTGATAACTTGTTGATAACTTTCTTTGTAAAATGTTGGTGTAGTCGTGGATTTTTTTGTAACTTTGGCGAACAAAAAAATAACCCAATGAAAACACTTCTTATTTTCTGTTTATTGTTCTTTTCTGCCTCTTTGTTGAGGGGGCAAACGTCTTTTGGGTATGATGCTTCGGGTAATCGGACGTCTCGAACGATTGTTTTGCCGAGGCAATTAGCGCCGAGTGCGCCTAATCAGTCTAAGGCGAAGAAGAAAAAGGATGTAGGTGAAACGTACAAGGATAGTACGACTGAGGCACAGCCTCAGCCGTACGTAGAGTTGCCCGAAACGGTGTATGAGGATAAGTTGGTGGAGAGTGATGTGTTTATTTATCCTAATCCTACGCAGGGGGCATTGGCTGTGGAGATTCGGAATATGAATGCTGAAACGTCGTATCGTTTGGATGTGTTCAATATGAATGGAGCTGTGGTTTTTGAGCGGAGTAAGGTTTCGGGGTATACGGCAATAGACCTTTCGACTTCGCCGAAGGGGATTTATATTTTGCGGATTTCTACGGGGAATTCTTTTGTTTCATGGAAAATTATTAAGGAGTAAATATTATGAATAATTTTATGTCTTTCATTTTCTTTGTGGCCAAAGAAAACGAAACAAAAGAAAGCCTTGCAGAAAAAAATGATCTCCGCCGTTGGCTCCGACGTTTTTCTGCGGTTTGGTACTCGCTGCGCTCGTGGTTAATGACGCTTCGCCATTTGGGGAGCCTCGTACCCGGCAACCTCGCACCTCGTACCCTATTAGTTTGTTTGTTGTTGTTTTCGGGGGCTTTTTTGAGGGGGCAGACGGGGTTGGTGGTTGATAGTTCGGCTTTGAATGGTGGAGAGGGGATTGTTTGGCCGGGTGTGGATTCTGGAGTTGTGCAAGGCGATAGTGGGTTGTTGGACTTTGTGATGGGTGAAGATGATATGGCGGTGTCGGATTCTGCTTATATTGCTGTGATGAGGCATTTGAGTAGTTTTATTTCTGTGATGGCACAACCTCAATGGGCTCAATGTGGAGGGATCGGTTGGACTGGGGATACATACTGTACTTCGGGGAATGTGTGTACTTATATTAATGACTATTACAGTCAATGTTTGCCGGGGACTACTCCACCCTATATTGATCCACCTATAATTGATCTGCCTACGACTTATTCGTATGGGCAGTGTGGAGGAACGGATTGGGCCGGAGGAACGATGAAATGCCCTCCGGGTTATATTTGCTCGTATGTAACAGATAATTACAGACAATGTTTGCCTACTGCAGAATCGGCGGATCCTGCTTTTGAATACAAGAGCACTTTGCAAGGTGTTGTTGGCACTACGCCTTCTGGAGCATTGACGTATCAGATTCCGTTGGCGGTTCCGGTTGGTACAGCCGGAGTTCAACCTCAACTGTCAGTGGTATATAACAGTCAGAGTGGAGCTTCGGGTATCTTGGGGGCAGGGGTTGGGCTTTCTGGGCTTTCGGCCATTAGTCGAGTAGGGAAAGATTTTTATCATGATATAACAGAGAAAACCGGCATAACCTTAACAGGTGCTGATAAGTTTGCTTTGGATGGTCAGCGGTTGATACAGATCCAAGGCACTTCTTATTACGATACTGAGATGGCGAGTTTTTCGGAAATTCAATATTTGGGCGCTAATTCGGGCTTTACAGTTAAGGCCAAAGATGGCAGCACGTTGTATTATGGACAAACACCCGATTCGAGGACTGTTACACAATGGTTGATCAATCGGATGCAGGATGCGAATGGAAATTATATCGATTACAAATATCATACGGATGCAGGCTATGCTAATCAAATCAAAGAAATTCACTATACGGGCAATTCTACAACAGGTCAGAGTACATATAACAAGATCGTATTCTATTACCTTAGTAAAGCCTCTCAACGCAAATTTTATGTGGCCGGACAATCGGTTATCGATAGCAAACTATTGAGTGGAATTTATTGTTATGCGGAAAATATAATTGTGAAAGATTATGATTTTGTGTACACTGAAGATAAAAAGCGGCTGGAATATGTACGTGAATTTGATATAGATGGTCAAATGATTGGGGAATTGAAGTTTGAATGGAAAGAGAATCCGTATAATTTTGCAAGTCTGGTGCGTTGGACGGATTGGTTTAATAGCACGCCTTACCCTACTGGGCAAGGTTGGAATACTAATAGCCATCCTCGAATGCTGGCGGATGTAACGGGTGATGGAAAAGCGGATATGGTCGGTTTTTCTAATCAATTTGTTGAAGTGGCGGTGTCGTCGGGTTCGGGAATTTCCGGGATAGATTCGTGGTATCAAGGATTATTTACCGCATCTTCGAATCCGGGATGGGACAAAGATAATCTTCGTTGGGCTACGGATGCCAATGGTGATGGATTGGCGGATATTGTGGGATGTGGGAGAGATCAAATCTATGTAAGTCGCTCTATCGGAAAGAAACCCTTTTCGACAGCACAAGGTTGGTTGTGGGGTTTTGGTCAAGATCATGGCTGGCAGCATCCTATTCATCCGCGCCATTTGGCCGATTTTAATGGGGATGGGTTGCCGGACATCATTGCCATATCAAGCGCAGGACTTGGTGTGAACTTAAACAATAACGGACAAAATTTTCAACCACTGCCGATCGTTCCGGTCACACCTATATTTGGAAGTGGTCAGGGATGGAATTACAATGCGGATATAAGTTCTGTGGCCGATATTAATGGCGATGGCCGATATGATATTGTGGCTCTCAAACAGTATTTCAAGGATTACGGTTGGCTTGAAGAGGCTTTGGGTAAGGATGACTACTACAATTATACTTTACGTTATGCTTTTTCAAAAGGAAATGCGATAGAAAATGCAACGCAAACTTTAACCATTCCGGACTCTCCGGCAGGTAGTTTGAATTCGTTTCGTCCTTTTTTTACAGATGTTAACGGTGATGGCAATGCTGATTTTGTATACACTGTTAACACGCATGTGCTCGTTTATCCCTCTACCGGTTTAGGATTTGAATCGGTGCGACAAACTTGGCTAAGCAATGCGGTAAGTGATAAGATAGACTTAGTGGATGTGAATGGCGACGGATTACCGGATGTTGTCGCAATTGCTTCAAACGGTGTTTGGGTTTATTTGAATACCGGCACCGGTTTTTCGTCTGAGAAGAACTGGAGTCCGAATGCTTTTTGGAACAATTTGACCGATAATAATTTTCATCTTTTTGGCGATATGAATGGCGATG
>JAITVC010000112.1 GCA_031286005.1 Bacteroidales bacterium | reverse complement strand
CGGTGCTCTATCGACCATGGTTTGCGCACAGCAAGTGCCTGTATCTACAAAATCCGTGAAGGCGCAGCGCCTTTATTACGCCGGATTGCACGACTATGACAATCAAAATATACCATCTGCCGTGAATTTACTTCATAATGCCATTGCGGAAGATTCCAATTTTGCGGAAAGTTGGTTGCTGTTGGGCGAAATTTACGAGCAACAGTATATTACCGACAGCGCTATTTGGGCGTATCGGAAGTTTGCCAATCTTGATCCGACTATTCATCCTCGTGCGCTTTACAATTTGGCGGAATTGGAGTATTCGCAAGGATTTTATGCCGAATCCGAACAGCATTTGGCGCACTATTTAACGTTTTCCATTCGCAACGAAGCCACACGATACAAAGCCAATGCCGATTTGGATAAAATCCGAAACGCCCTGCGCTTGATTAAGTTCCCCAAGCCGTTTAATCCCATCAATTTGGGCGATAGCGTCAACACTGTCATGGACGAATATTTTCCGATGCTGACCGTTGACCAAAAAACCTTGATTATTACCAAGCGCACCAAGTTTGATGTAGAACAAGAGCCTTCTTCGTCGAATGTCGACCATCAACAAGGGGGCCATATCCGCACAATAACGGTTAATCGAAATCCCAATGCCGTGTCGTATCGTGAGGATTTTTACATCAGCACGCTTAACGATAGCACGCAATGTTGGAACAAAGCCATGCGTATGCCGGAACCGGTGAGCAGCGAGGATAATGAGGGTGCACAAAGCATTTCGCCCGACGGACGGTATTTGTTTTTTGCGGGTTGTAACCGTCGTGACGGCATGGGCAGTTGTGATATTTATGTGTCGAAGAAAACGGGCGACACATGGGGCCGACCGTTTAACCTGTTTGAGCCTATCAATACCGAGAATTGGGAATCGCAACCGGCTATTGCACCCGATGGCAAGACGTTGTATTTTGCAGGTAACCGCCCCAACGGCAAAGGCGGACAAGACCTTTGGATGAGTGAGCTTTTGGAAAACGG
This sequence comes from Bacteroidales bacterium, assembly GCA_031286005.1. The sequence goes on along the minus strand of JAITVC010000112.1, from coordinate 6,318 downwards.
CATGTGGTCGGAGCCGGTTAATCTTGGCGACAGTGTGAATACGGGCGGCAATGAGAGTTCGCCGTTTATTCACTATGATAATCAAACGTTGTATTTTGTATCGGACGGACATCCGGGATTAGGCGGAAAGGATATTTTTTATGTTAAGAAAAAACCCGACGGCACGTGGGGAACGCCGGTGAATTTGGGTTATCCCATCAATACGCACAAAGATGAAATCAGTTTCTTTGTCAATTCGTCGGGCGATATGGGTTATATTGCCTCCGACCGTCCGGGCGGAAAAGGCGGACAGGATGTGTATGCTTTCGAGTTGTATCGCGAGGCACGGCCTTTGGCAGTGAGTTATTTGCAGGGCAAATTGTTTGATGCCGACAATCTGGCGCCGTTGAATGCGAAGTTTGAAATCATCAATCTGAAAACAGGCGAAGTGGTGGCCGGTGCGGAATCGGATGAAGTGTCGGGCGATTTCTTGGTGAGTTTACCGTCCGACGGAAATTATGCGCTGAATGTGTCGAAAGACGGCTATTTGTTCCACTCCGAGAATTTTGAGTTGGGCGATATTGCCAACCAAATTAAACCGAAAATGATTGATGTGCCGTTGTCGGAAATTAAAACCGGCGAAAGTATGGTGTTGCGCAATATCTTTTTCGAGACTAACGAATATAAATTGAAGCCCGAATCCACAACGGAATTGGAACGCTTGATAAAGATGTTGCAAGAAAATCCCACGCTTAAAATCGAAATCAGCGGGCATACGGACAACACCGGAAGCGAAGCCGTCAACCAACGCCTATCCGAAAGCAGAGCCAAAGCCGTTTATGATTATTTAATTAATAAAGGTATTTTAGCCAACCGCTTGACATACGTGGGCTATGGTCTTTCCAAACCTATTGCTCCGAATGATACGGAAGACGGACGGGCGCAAAATCGACGGACGGAGATTCGGATTCTTTAAAAAAATCTATATGTATGTTTAATCCTAATGATATTGCCATTACTAACGGTCATTATTTCGGGTTCCCCGACTCTGTTGAGGAAAGCGAAATTGTACTAATTCCTGTACCATGGGATGTTACGACGTCTTATCGTGCTGGAACGTCTAATGCACCGGAGGCGATAAAAGCCGCATCGTTGCAATTGGATTTCTTCGATTTCGATGTGGATCATGCTTGGGAAACCCGCATTGGCACCGAAGTGTTGAGTCAGAAAATTGTGGATGCCAATAAGACCTACCGCAAACTTTCCGAACAATTGATTGCCGATTTGGAATGCGGAAAGCCCGCTGACGAAAAGGTTTTGGAATCCATCAATAAAGCCTGCGAGGTCGTCAATAACTATGTTTATGCCCTTTGCAAATCGCATCTTGACAACGGAAAGAAAGTTGGTTTGATTGGTGGCGATCACAGTTCACCGTTGGGCTATATTCAGGCACTTTCGGATGTTTACGATGATTTTGGAATCCTACATTTCGATGCTCATGCCGATTTACGCAAGGCCTACGAGGGGTTTACATATTCGCATGCATCCATTATGTATAATGCGTTGCAACTTCCTTCCGTGAAAAAGTTGGTGCAAGTCGGCGTTCGGGATCTGTGTCAAGATGAAATTGACTTGGTAAATGGCGATGAGCGTGTGGTGCAATTCAATGATTTTGCGTTAAAGGAAGCCGCTTTTTCGGGCTACACTTGGAAAGAGCAATGCGCCTCTATCATTCAGCAGTTGCCGCAAAATGTTTATGTCAGTTTTGATATTGATGCGCTTTCGCCCGAAAATTGTCCGAATACCGGAACGCCTGTGCCCGGCGGTTTGAGTTATAATGAGGCCATCTTTTTAATCAAACTTCTGCACCAATCCGGACGAACGATTATCGGTTTCGACCTTTGTGAAGTGGGCATTGCAGCCGATGAATGGGATGCGAATGTGGGAGCGAGAGTGCTTTATAAACTTTGCTTAATGGCGAGAGTCTAAGGGGTAAAAAGGTTAAAAGGTAAAAGGGTTAATTCTCACTAATCTTATGCCGACACTCACTAAAAGCATCGTTCGAGGGACTAAAAGCATCGTTCAAGGGGCTAAAAGCATCGTTCAAGAGACTAAAAGCATCGCTTGACCTACTAAAAGAGTGGTGTGGCAGACTAAAAGAGTTACAAAAAAGGTTCTAAAAGCATCGTTTGAGGGACTAAAAGACCCTCGTGAGACACTAAAAGAGTGGTAAGCGAGGCAAAAGCATCTCGAAACCGACTCTAAAAGCATGTTGCGAGACACTCGGAGAACCTCCGTCGAAGCCACTATTCATTATCTTTCCGTCGCCGTACGGATGGAAAGCGAGATTTCAATTCCTCATACACATTTGAATTGGCAAAGACACGAAAAATATTTGAAATGCAAGGTATCCTATATTTTTTCATTTACTTTCCGTTTTCCAAAAATTGTGCTGCCCACACGGATCATCGTGCTCCCCTCCTCTATTGCAATTGGGAAATCGTCGGACATGCCCATGGATATTTCCTTGAAATACAGTTTATCTGTAAAGTACTTTTCTTTTAAGGTTTGAAATATGCCGTGTAGGGTGTTAAATTCTCTGCGGATTTGTGCCTTGTCATCCGTGAATGTGGCCATGCCCATTACGCCACAAATACGCACATTTGTCCCCACATCCGATAATATTTCTTCGGCCTCCTGCAAATCCAATCCAAATTTGGTGTCTTCTTCGGCGATAAAAAATTCCAACAGACAATCTATCACACGGTTATTTTTTTGGGCTTCCTTGTCGATTTCTTTTAGGAGTTTTAGACTATCCACACTATGTATCAAATGCACGAATGGTGCAATCATCTTAACTTTGTTGGTTTGCAAATGGCCGATAAAATGCCAACGAATATCTTTGGGTAGAGCCTCGTATTTTCCAATTAATTCCTGCACTTTATTTTCGCCGAAATCACGCACGCCAACAGCATAGGCTTCTTCCAAGTCTTCTATGGGCTTGGTTTTAGACACGGCAATTAGCTTCACTGTATTAGGAATGCTGTTTTGTATCTGATAGATGTTTTTTTGTATTTCGGTACGAGGTACGAGGTACGGGGTACGGGGGGGGCTTTGTGGTTGAGTGCTTGCCTTGTCAGACCTCGCACCTCGTAGATCGCCACCTCGCCCCAGTAATTCATCAGCTCTCTTAAAATCGCCGTTCTGAATAAGTTTCCGAATCTCCGTAGAACTCACTTGGCTGTTCTCAAACTGCTGTTCGGGAAAGATTTCGGCTTCAAAGTGGTGCTTCTTCGCTAATTCTTGCAGCATCTCGAAGTTGCCTTGCCTATTCTTGCCGAAGTTGTGATTGAAACCTACTAAAAATAGTTTGGGGTGCAGGTAGTTTACGACTGTATTTTCGATAAAATCAGTATATGATAAGGCCGCAAACTCTTTTGTAAACGGCAATATGACTAAGTAATCAATATTGATTTGCTCGAACAGTTTGATTTTTTCTTCTAAGGTCGTCAGCAGAAACACATCTTTTCCATAGCGTTCCGGTGCAATCACTTCGCACGGATGTTTGTCGAACGTGATCACAACCGATGCTGCGGAACAGGCTTTGGCCTTCTGTTTCAACTCTTCCAAAATAGACTGATGTGCCAAGTGTACACCGTCAAAAATACCTACGGTTACTGCTGTGGGCAAATTGGGTGGAAAGTTTTGGATATTTGTGATTACTTGCATGCGAAATGACAGAGCGTATTATAAATTAAACGTTATCCCCGCCAAGAAATTAAACCGATAAGACCCATAGTTGCACCATTCGTAAGAGCGTTGGTTCAAGAGGTTGTTCAATTCCAAGAAGGCGCCCCATTGTTTGTTGAAACGGTATTCAGCTCCAATGTTCCAGTCTACTGTTGGGTTGTATTTTTCAATATCGGGTAAAGAACCTCCCAAAGAAGGACCGGGTGAAATAGAGCCGAAATATGGACGATAATAAATTTCCGAAGCAAAATACAATTGTGTTTTCAAAATAATTTTATCCTGCATGTTGTATCGAGCTGTCAAATTGGCTTCATATTTGGGCTTGTAGAGAATATCGTTATCATAGAAGTTGGTACGAGCCATAGCCGAAACAGCAATTTTTTCATCCAAATGATAATTCAAACCGGCTTGCAGTTGAAAGCAGTTGATGTCTTGAAACGTAGCTTCAAAATATGGATCTGAAAATCTCGGCAAAAATATGGATCTTGGTACTATATAATTATCAAAATTCAGCAAATTTTTATACGATACTAATTGTCCTTTCAATGAAAAATCAATAGTTTTGCTCAATGCCGTATTCAAACCCAAATAATATTCTCGATGCAATTGCGGCTCAAAGAGCCCGGTCTCCGGTCTCCATTCCAATAAAAATGGATTGATGTTTACAGCACTTCGTTGTGTCGGATACTCTACATTGCCATCCAATCCAAATTGAACAGCAAACAAGTTATCAATTAAGTTAAACTTGGCATGAATAGTAGGCACGAATTGCAACGCCGTTTTAACTCTTGCATTTCCTCCATCAAATTCATCAAACGTATTAATTCTAAAGCCAACCAAAAGATCGTGTCCCAAAAGATTTACCTTCCCGTATGGGCGAAATTTCAACATCCTTGCATTACCAAAAGGAACAGAAACAAGAAATCCTTGATCACCTTGCCAGTAAGTAAATTCGTCTATCGCAAGTTTATTCCAATCCATAGTCGCATCCAATCCAACCGTTGTTTCATTAAAGATGGGGTGGTTAAAGTCGATAGTTTGATGCACATTTCCGGTAAATGTTACCGAAAATTCATTGCCCACGGATGATAGCGGATCTTGTCCGTCAAAACCATTTAAGGTCAACTTTCCACTATAACTCACGCTATTTGGGTCGGTGTTATTATCCGCAAAGGCCAGACTTCCGCCGATGTTGCTATACACCCGTTTGTAAAGTTTATCGGTCAAGAACTTGCCACCTGCATTCCATGGAGAAAATTGCAGAAAATCCGGCTGTGCAGCATACAACGAGTAACGTTTTCTGTCGTAATAGAAATTCGCCGAAAGCAATACTTTTTCGCCATAATGGTCGCCATACAGTTCAACCAAATTTACCGAATTATCAAACGGCACTTCGTAATCGTCAAACGTGCCTTGCGACGAGCGATGTTTGAGATGTGCGCCATATTGCCATCTCTCCGAACGTTCGCTTCCGTAGAACACTTCACCATACGCTGTTTTGTAATTACCTCCTCCGGCACGCACATAAAGTGGCGAAAGTTTAGAGATAGGCTCTCCTGCCACTTTGGCAGGCTTGATATTGTCGATGCCAAAGCTCGTCATCACTTTGCGGCTTAGAATATCATAGCGTGCTGCACGAGGCATCAAAGCGCTGTCGATGGTTTGCGGATTCATATTGATTTTGTAAGCCTCTAACACGGTGGGTTGATAAGGCGCAATAACCGTAACTTGCTCGTTGTGTGTTTGAGCAAACAGAGTGCCTATAAAGAAAATTGTTGCGAATATGATTAGTATTTTTCTCATTTTATTTGGATTTTTTGTTAATTAAAGGTGCGAGGTACTGGGTGCGAGGTGTACATTGTGGCGTAGCATTACCCCGTACCACGCACCTCGAACCTATCAAATTTCATCTGGCAGAGGGATTATATCTTCTTCAACCGCTGCTTCAGCAGCCCGTTTTTCGTCTTCCATTTCTTTGAGGCGGGCTTCTTTATCCAACACGTCTTGATAGCCGCGTTTGGCCACATCAATCACATCATCTTCGCCGGTATAGTTGTCGATAATGCTTTGAAAAGTTTGTTTGGCTTGCAAGAAATTGCCGCGTTCGGCATAAATGGCCCCCCATAGCAAGTAGGATTTCGCCAAATAATAGTCGCTCGATGGGGTTTCACTGATAAACTCAAATATCTTCTTTTCTGCGGTGTCGTAACTTTGAGCCACAAACAATTTTTCGATGTCATAGTAACGGGCTTGCGCAGCATATTCACTATTTTTCGAGTTCAACAGTTTGTCAAAGGTTTCTTTGGCCAAATCATCCTCGCCCAACCGCTGTGCCGAAACAGCGATGGCATGATTGGCTTCATCTTTCACATCATCAGTCAGAGAGGCCAAAGCCAACACATTTTGTGCAGATTTCACAATATCGCTATCCTTACCCAAACGGATTTGGCAACGCATCACAGCGATAATCGCCATGTTGATATTGGGCGTATGTTCGGAGTATTCAGCCAACTGTTGATACAATTTCAACGCCTGTTCATAATCTTTCAAATCATAAGAAATCTTGGCTGCATTGATGATTGCGCGCTC
>JAITVC010000217.1 GCA_031286005.1 Bacteroidales bacterium | reverse complement strand
CCAACGCTTGTAAAGTTGGATCGCTTAGACCTTCTGGTACCTTGGGGTCAACCAGTTTAATGCCAAAGCTATTCATCCCGCCTTGAAGACCCATACTTAAAGTGCCTTCTGCAAAAGGCATTTGATAGTTATAAGTAAGTTGAATAGTTGTACTTTTGAGGAAAAGGCCGAGAGGATCGGATACAATATTCAATCCCATACCGCTTTGAATCATTCTTAAAGGCGCATCAAGCGACAGAATCGTTGTTTGAGGTGCGCCATCCCCGCCGTACCACTGCTGGCGGTGAATGCCGCTCGCTACTATGGCATTGGAAAAGCCTGCACAAGCGGGATTGAACATTTGCGGATTGAGCATATAGTGTGATATTTGCTTCTCTTGCTGGCCATACAGGCTAACAGAAGCAATGCTTAACAGCATACAAAGAAGACTATGTTTGAAAATGCTCATCTGCGGTTTTTCACTATATACAACTTGCAAAGATACGAAAAAAATGAAAAATGAAAAATGAAAAATGAAAAATGCTCCGCAAAAGACCTAGGAAAACTTGAAAAGCAGACCGTGTTTTAATATATTTATATATAATAAACAATTGTTTAAATATAATATTTAGACATTATCTAAATTGATAAATAAATTAATCAAGAGTGTGCATTATTTTTGGATATAACAAAGTGCTCTTTAAAAACTGTAAAGGTGCACTAAGGTTGCAAGTTGTAAGCTATTTTGAATTTGTAGTGTGCTCAATATTATGTAATTAATTACACATTCTTTGCTGTTCCTTTGCTATTTGTTTGCTATTTGTTTGCTATTTCTATACTCTTTTTATACTGCTTTTATACTGTTTCTATATACCTGCGCTATACCTGAACTATACCTGAGCTATACCTCATATACCTTTGCTATACTCCTTGAACCGAAATCACTTTTAATTTTTAATTGTTAATTTTTAATTTTTTTCGTATCTTTGCAGCCTTGTATAATTAACAAGCAAATTATAGATATGACTGACTACAATTTAAAGTACAAAGTGGCGGATATGAGCCTCGCCGATTTTGGTCGCAAAGAAATTGCGATTGCTGAAAAAGAAATGCCCGGATTGATGAGTCTGCGAGCTAAATACGGCAAAGACAAACCATTGAAAGGTGTGCGAATTATGGGATCGTTGCACATGACCATTCAAACGGCGGTGTTGATTGAAACCTTAGTTGAGTTAGGTGCAGACGTGCGTTGGTGCAGTTGCAATATCTTTTCAACGCAAGACCATGCTGCTGCGGCTATTGCTGCGGCTGGCGTTCCGGTGTTTGCTTGGAAAGGCGAAACGTTGGAAGACTATTGGTGGTGCACCAATCAAGCCTTAGCATTTCCGGGACAAAAAGGCCCGCAACTCATTGTGGACGATGGTGGCGATGCAACGCTTTTCATTCACAAAGGCTATGCCGCCGAAAAAGATGCGAAAGTGTTGGATTACACGCCAAGCAGCAAAGAAGAAGGCGTGATTTTGGATAGTTTGAAAGCCATTTTGAAAGAAGATAACCAACGTTGGCACCGCACGGTGGCTGAATGGAAAGGCGTTTCGGAAGAAACTACAACGGGCGTGCATCGGTTGTATCAAATGATGGAAAAAGGCGAATTGCTGATTCCGGCGATTAATGTAAATGATTCTGTTACAAAATCAAAATTCGATAATCTTTATGGCTGTCGCGAATCGTTAGCAGACGGTATTAAACGTGCAACCGATGTGATGATTGCCGGGAAAGTAGTGGTCGTATTGGGTTACGGTGATGTGGGCAAAGGTTGTGCACGTTCGATGAGAGGCTACGGTGCTCGTGTGATTGTTACCGAAATAGATCCGATTTGCGCACTGCAAGCAGCGATGGAAGGTTTTGAAGTGGCTACGATTGAAGACGCTTTACACGAAGGCAATGTGTATGTAACCACTACCGGAAACAAAGACGTAATCACACTCGAACACATGAAAAAAATGAAAGATGATGCTATCGTTTGCAACATCGGCCATTTTGATAATGAAATTCAAGTAGACCAATTGGAAAAATTGGCCGGCATCAAAAAAGAAACCATCAAACCGCAAGTTGACAAATATATTTTCCCCGATGGACATTGCATTTTCCTTTTGGCAGAAGGCCGGTTGGTGAATTTGGGATGTGCCACAGGACATCCGAGTTTTGTGATGAGCAACTCGTTTACCAATCAAACGTTGGCACAATTGGATTTGTGGAAAAATAAGGACACTTACAAAGTTGGTGTATATCGTTTATCCAAACAATTAGATGAAGAAGTAGCCCGCTTGCACTTGGACAGAATTGGTGTAAAACTCACAAAACTTACCAAAGAACAAGCTGATTACATTGGCGTTCCTGTTGAAGGGCCGTATAAAGCCGAACATTATCGATATTAAAAATAAATAAATATGCGTCCAAATTTTAAAACAACTCCGTACAATCCGGCTTCCCAGCCTTCTGCGGCATCGAAATCCGCAGGAACACCATGGTTGACACCGGAACAAATTTCAGTAAATCCGGTGTATTCCGCCAAAGACCTCGAAGGCATGGAACACCTTAACTATGCGGCCGGACTTCCGCCGTTTTTACGAGGTCCGTATTCCACGATGTATGTGATGAAACCATGGACAGTACGTCAGTACGCAGGTTTCTCAACAGCCGAAGAATCTAATGCATTTTATCGTCGTAACTTGGCAGCCGGACAAAAAGGCTTGTCGATTGCGTTCGATTTAGCCACCCATCGTGGCTATGATTCCGATCACGAACGTGTGGTGGGCGACGTTGGTAAAGCCGGCGTAGCTGTGGATTCCATCTTGGATATGAATATCCTGTTCGACCAAATTCCATTGGATAAAATGTCGGTATCCATGACGATGAACGGCGCGGTATTGCCTATTTTGTCGTTCTACATTGTGGCTGCCGAACAACAAGGCGTGAAAATGGATCAACTCAGCGGAACCATTCAAAACGATATTC
>JAITVC010000206.1 GCA_031286005.1 Bacteroidales bacterium | reverse complement strand
CTTTATCAACTTCCACGCCGGGCAAACGTTTTAGCAATTCTTCCAAAGCCGAGCCTTCTACGGGGCGAAACGCTTCCGCATTAAATTCAACCGTGTCTTCCTTGATTTGCACCGGAATAAAATTCTCTGTAATCTCAAATTCCTTCAACACCACGCCTTTTTGCATTTCGATGGAACCCATTTCAAACGGTTTCGCCTCATCTTCAATCGTAATCACATTCTCAAATGTGGTATAGCCCACAAATTGAGCTCTAAAAATATACTGGCCCTTACGGATTTTATCAATTGAAAACTGCCCATTGTCGGCGGTTGTTGTTCCATTTACCAAAGCGGTATCTTTAATCGAAAAAAGAGCTACCTGAGCAAAAGGCACGGGAGATTTATCATTAGCATCAACAACTTGACCTGTTATGCGGGTTTGAGAAACGGCTCTCTTAACTAAACAGAGACATAGCACGGCAAGAATGAGTCTTTTCATGTAATTTTTGACTGTGATTTTTGTTTAGACGTTCCAGATGGCATAAAGTTTAATTTAACTCGACAACACCCTCAAATTTTCATCACCTGATAAAATGTCTGTCCCGCCCCATTCTCGATTCTCTGTTTTTTGTTAAAAAACACAAAAAACGGCATTTTTCAACTGCGCTTATCCTTCGTTGATCCTATATTGATCCTCCAATCTTCCTCTAATCTCCATTTTTTTAATTTTGCACATGATGAAAGACGTTTTTAAGACTGACAATGGAGTTTTTTCTCGAAAATCAAAAATTATGAACAGATAGAAAAGGTACTCAAAGTAAAATTACCACAAAAGATTTAGACTATATTAGAGAAAATGATGCATATGAGATACTTAATCAAGTTGTATTTAGCGTTTTTAAAGGAATTATATCAACAAAGCCATTCAATCCAGATTTTCATACAAACCTGAAAATAGATTTCGTTAAAGGAGAAGTTAAGAACAAACGTTTTATCGCATTCTCCACATATTCAAAAAGAGATATTATGGTCGAAGGTAGTGGATTTTTACAATGGTTAAGTGTTTATACTTTTGCTATTGATCCGAAAATTGATGTTTTATTTCTTGATGAGCCTGATGCGCACTTACACAGTTCATTACAAACGGATCTCATGAAAAAACTACAAGAAATATTAGAAGAATTTAGTAAACAAATTTTAATTTCGAGTCATTCAACGGAAGTTATAAAAAATTTGTCCTCAAATATTATTTTGTCAAAACTAAAAAGTCTACATAAAAAAGTAGAGGCATTAAAGTAGAGTGAGTATTTTGCCTCTACCGATCATTATCCATATCATTCAAAAAGTTCTCCAAAATACTTCCGGTTTTTTCAAAGATAGTGTTGAAGCGATCTTTGAGCGATGTTGAATGTCGTGCCGGCTTGGGAACTTTGGGCGCCTTAGGAGTTTTGGGCTCTTTTTTAGGTTTCTCGTTGATTGTGGCGGGCAATTCCTGCTCAACGGGTGTTTCTTCTACGGGAGGCGTAATAAGCTCTTCTTTCTCGGCCATTTCACGTTCTTCTTTAAGCAAGCCCATAATAACCAAACCCACGCCCGTTGCATAGATCGGGTTGGCGATATGTTGGTTGCTTTCGGATGCCGACAAATGCTCGTTCGGATAGCCAATGCGTGTGTCCATGTGCGACACAAATTCGGTCAGTTGCTGCACGTGTTTGAGCAGAGCGCCGCCGCCCGTAAGCACAATCCCTGCAATGAGTTTTTTCTCAAAGCCCGATGCTGCGATTTCAAAAAGCGCCGCTTCCATAATTTCAACCATTCGTGCTTGAATAATGCCGGATAGGTTTTTGATGGACACTTCTCGCGGCTCGCGGCCACGAAGTCCGGGAATAGCCACAATCGCATCCGCTTTATTCTCGGATTGTATGGCCGATCCAAAATTCTCTTTCAGTTTTTTGGCCTGCGGCTCAAGGATTTGACAGCCTCCCTGAATGTCTTCCGTGATGATATTTCCGCCGAGCGCAATCACAGCCGTGTGTCTGAGTTTTTCGTCTTGATAAATGGCAATGTCGGTTGTGCCGCCGCCAATATCCACAAGTGCAACGCCGGCCATAAGGTCGTTGTTGTCCAGCACGGCCGCCGCTGATGCCAACGGCTCCAACGTGAGGTCTTTTACCACCAATCCTGCTTTTTCTACACTTCGCACAATATTCCGAATGGCAGAATCCTGTCCCGTAATGATATGGAAATTCGCCGCCAAGCGATGCCCAAACATGCCCACAGGGTCTTTGATGCCGTGAATATCATCCACAATATATTCTTGCGGAATAACGTGCAAAATCACATCGCCAGAATCCACTTGAATCTTCTTCATCCGTGCGATGAAATCGTTTACTTCATCAACAGTAATCTCGTCTTCGTTGTTAAGGCGGTCGATTTTGCTGCTACGCTGAAAACTCTTGATGTGTTGTCCGGCAATGCCCACATACACCTCTTTGATAGTCTCACCCGATCGCACTTGCGCTTCGTCGATGGCCGCTCTGATGGACTCCACGGTTTTATCAATGTTCATGACCGAACCACGCAGTACGCCTGCCGATGGCGAAGTTCCGATGCCTAAAATTTCGACTTTTCCATAGTCATTTTTCTTGGCGACGATGGCCGCAATCTTTGTGGTTCCAATGTCTAATCCGACTACGATATTGTTTTTCATATTGATTGTGTTTTGGTGCAAACGACCTGATTATTATATTTCAAATTAATTATTCGATAGGCATCCCAACCGGCTTTCTGTATGCCGTAGGTATAGAATTGTTCCAAGCGCTTGAATTGGTCTTGGTAGTTTTCGGCATCGCCCATCAGGATGATGTGCCGACCGATTTTGGGCACCAATTCAAATTCATGTTTAGCATTGATGTAGATTTGCTCAATCCATGTGTTTAGAAATTCGCTGTTGCGAATATGAGTGGCGAGTTGGTAGATTCTGTTGAGGATAGGTGCTGGAAGAACATCGTCTGCTGTTGGTTCTTGCACATTTTGATTGGGGATAAACGGCTCTGCAATATAGCCATTGGCAACAATCAATCGAGACGTGTGCTTGGGATTCGTGGCCATCAAGCAGCCGTCTGAACCTATGTAAAACTGTTGTCTTTGGGCGTTCTCAATGCGCACAATCGGTTGGCGTTGCACAATGTCGATGTCTACCTCGCCCGAAAGTTGCACAAACACATCCACGTCTTGGATGGCGCTGTTTTGTGCCAGAAATGATTCGACGGCGTATGTATTGAGAGATATAGGCAATCCTTTGGGATGAAGTTGAGAGGCCAAAAGATGTTCGACAATCTCGTCTTCAGTTACAAAAACATCGGCGTTAGAATTGTCTATGGATATTCTAACGTTTTCGCAAACCCGTTGTGCATGTATGCGATGCGAAAATTGCAACGTCCAAATTGTACCACCAAAAAACAGTAGAACAAGCAAGATATACAATATGGTCAAATAGCGTTTTTTCATTGATTAGTGTACGGTTTTAGTGTCGTCATGTTGAGCGTAGCGTAGCGCAGTCGAAACATCCCCTTGCAAGTTGTGTTTAGACTTTAAATAATTCGTAATCGGCGTTACGCATTGGTCTATATCTCCCGCCCCCATCGTGAGAAGCACGTCAAAAGATTGTGTTTTTAAGGTTTCTATTAGATCCGTTTTCGATGTTAGGATTTTGTTTGGGCAAGTGCATTTGTCGAGTAACATCTTTGACGTAATGCCTTCGATGGGTTTTTCCCTTGCGGGGTAAATATCAAGCAGAATCAATGTGTCGAGCAATGATAGGCTTTGGACAAATTCATCAGCGAAATCACGGGTTCGCGAATAAAGATGCGGTTGAAAGATACCTGTAACCTTCCGATTGGGGTATAGATTTTTCACTGATTCTATACATGCTTTGAGTTCTTGCGGATGATGAGCATAATCATCAATATAGACCAAACAGGGTGTTTTGAAGTGAATGTCAAAGCGCCGTTTCACGCCCTGAAAAGCTTCCAATCCGTGTAGGATTTCAGCTTTCGTAACACCCAATGTTTGAGCAATAGCGATAGCCACCACGGCATTCTCCACGTTGTGCAATCCTGGATAGGTCATTATGCAATCGTTCAATATCCCTTTTGGCGTATTGAAGTCGAAATGGTAGGCGCCGTTTTCGACATGCAGATTGGATGTGAAGTAGTCGGCTTGCGGATTATTCAAGTGATAGGTTTTACACGCTCTGCCTAAATTTGGCAAACCGTATTTCTGAAAAAGAATACCATCCTGCGGCACTAAATTGGCAAAGTCGGCAAAACTTTGTTCCAAAGCCTGTTTGGTGCCGTAAATATCCAAATGGTCGGCATCAACTGAAGAAATAACTGCTACCTTTGGATGTAATTTCAAAAATGAACGATCGAACTCATCGGCCTCTATCACGGCGATATTTGAGGTGTCGGATAGGATTAAATTAGAATTGTAGTTTTTAGAGATACCACCCAGAAACGCATTGCATTTGACTTGAGATTGCGTGAGCAGATGAGCGATAAACGTTGTTATGGTGGTTTTTCCATGAGCTCCTGCGACACAAACGCCCAACATCTTTTCTGTAATCAATCCTAACACTTCCGAGCGTTTACAGATCGGGATATTAGTATTCTGCAGATATACAAATTCGTTATTGTCTTTTGGAATTGCAGGTGTGTAAACGATTAAATCAATATCTTTTGGGAGTAAATTAATGTCCTCAACGTAGTGAATCCTCATGCCTTCACGCTCCAAACTTTCGCAAAGGGGCGTGCGTGTGCGATCGTAACCCGAAATTTGAATGCCTTTTGAAGCAAAAAATCGAGCTAAGGCGCTCATGCCGATGCCGCCAATGCCTAAGAAGTAGATATGTTTTAGAGTGTCGAAGTTCATGATTTTTTGATGCTATCCACGATGTCGGCAATTTGTTTGGCCGCATCGGTTTTGGCTAATTTGGAAATATTTTGAGATAAATTGACTTGTAATTCTGCGTTGTTTAGTAAATCTGAAATGGTTGAGAATAGAGCCGTTTTTGCATCTTTATCGGCCACGAATAAGGCCGCATTTTGATTGACCAAAGCCATTGCATTTTTGGTTTGATGGTCTTCCGAAACGTTGGGCGATGGAATTAAAATCGCCGGCTTCCCGACCATGCACAATTCCGAAATCGACAATGCGCCTGCTCGAGAAACAATGAAATCCGCAATGCTGTACGCCAAATCCATGCGTGTGATGAATGGCATGATGTGAATGTTTGGGTGTTTTTGGGTGTCCACAGCGGAGATGTCAAAGTTCTTTCCGGTTTGCCAAATCACTTGTAAATCGGTTTGGGCTAATTCGGGCAACATCGCCAATAAACTTTCGTTAATCGTTCGTGCGCCGAGACTTCCGCCGATAACCAATAACGTTTTCTTTGTCGAATCTACATTGAAATAGATTGCTGCTTCATCACGTTTATGATTCAAATCCGAAATGTCTTGACGAATGGGATTGCCTGTAAACACAATCTTTTCCGACGGAAAATATTTTCTTACATCATCATACGCAATACAAATTTTCTGCACCTTATTTTTCAAACGTTTATTCACAACACCCGGATACGAATTTTGCTCTTGAATCAAGCATGGAATCTTCAACTTCGACGCCATATTCAGCGTAGGAAAACTCGCATAACCACCCACACCAATCACGACATCGGGATTGAACTGCTGAATAATCTGTTTGGCACGCCGATTACTTTTCAGAATTTTGAACGGAAGCATTAGGTTTTTCAATATATTCCGAAGTGTCAACGTTCTCTGAATCCCTGCAATATCCAAGCCCTCGATACGGTACCCCGCAGCCGGAACTTTTTCCATTTCCATACGGCCGTTTGCGCCAACAAATAATATATCCGCATTGGGATATTTGGCTTTAATAGCATTTGCAATAGCTATTGCCGGAAAGATATGGCCTCCTGTGCCGCCGCCGCTGATGATGATTTTCATTTTATTGTTTAGTTATTTAGTTAATCAAATATCTCC
>JAITVC010000192.1 GCA_031286005.1 Bacteroidales bacterium | reverse complement strand
TCAAGTGATAGGCATTAGCGAGGATTTAGTGGTGCCTAATCCAGCACTTTCGGTGTATGAAGATGCGATTGCAATTTGGCGAGGCGAGAAAATGGGCGAAGCAAAACAACAACTCATTGCCAATGCCGAACGTCTGAAATTCCCGATTCACAAGCCTTACAACCAACTGACACCGGTACAGAAGAAAATGCTTTGGGACGGCACCAAATATTCCGAAGGTATTTACGATTTATTCAAATGGATTGAAACGCAAACACACAAAGTGCAGTATCGCGTGATGTTGGCACGCTTTCGAGGAAAAACGCCATGTCCGGACTGTAACGGCACACGATTGAGAAAAGACGCCGGTTATGTCAAAGTCAGCGGAAAAAGTATTCAAGATTTAGTATTGATGCCAATCGATGAATTGCAACAATTCTTCAAAACATTGAAATTGCCCGAACACGAAGCTATTATTGCCAAACGCTTGCTTCAAGAAATCAATAATCGGTTGCAATTTCTGATGGACGTCGGATTAAATTACCTCACCTTAAACCGGCTTTCCAATTCACTGTCGGGCGGCGAAGCGCAACGCATTAACTTAGCGACATCATTGGGCTCTGCGCTGGTTGGTTCCATGTATATTTTGGATGAACCGAGTATTGGTTTGCACAGTCGCGATACCGAACGACTGATTAATGTGTTGAAACAATTGCGAGATTTGGGCAATTCCGTAATTGTGGTGGAACACGATGAAGAAATTATTCGGGCAGCCGATCAGATTATTGATATAGGGCCTTTGGCGGGAGTTCATGGAGGAGAAGTGGTGTTTCAAGGAACAATTGATTCGGTGCGAGGTAACGCTTCGCCGAAAGCCCTCCCCGTACCCCGTCCGCACCCCGCACCCGAATCCTTAACTTGTGAATATTTACAAGGCATTCGCCAAATTCCTACGCCGTCTTTCCGCCGGAAATGGACAGATTATATCGAATTAAAAGGCGCTTGTGAACACAATCTGCAAAACCTAACCGTAAAATTTCCACTTGGTATTTTAACGTTGGTTACAGGCGTGAGTGGCTCAGGAAAAACCACATTAGTCAAACAAACCCTGTATCCGGCATTGAAAAAAATATTTGGCGGTTACGGCGATGCTCACGGCAAATACGATAAAATATCGGGCGATTACCACCGCATTGCCGATGTGGAATTAGTTGATCAAAATCCTATAGGCCGTTCCAGTCGCTCTAATCCGGCTACGTATGTGAAAGCATTCGACGATATTCGCACGTTGTTTGCCAACCAACCATTGGCGAAAAGCCGCAATTATAAACCTGGCTTTTTCTCATTCAATGTAGAAGGCGGACGTTGCGAAACCTGCCAAGGCGAAGGCCAAATCAAAGTCGAGATGCAATTCATGGCCGACGTCTATTTGACTTGCGAAGAATGCCACGGCACACGCTATAAAGACGAGGTTTTGGAAGTGAAATACCGCGATAAAAATATTGCCGATGTGTTGGATATGACGGTGGATGAAGCATTGGAATTCTTTAGGAACGAGGTGCGAAGTGCGGGGTGCGAGGGTATTGCATCAAAACTACAACCCTTGCAAGACGTGGGCTTGGGTTATTTAAAACTCGGACAGTCGTCCAATTCCCTATCCGGCGGCGAGGCACAGCGTGTAAAATTGGCGTATTTCCTAACAAAAGGCGTAACCGACAAACCCACGTTGTTCATTTTCGACGAGCCTACAACCGGGTTGCATTTTCACGACATCCACAAACTAAAAGAATCATTTGATGCTTTGATAGACAAAGGACACACCATTATCGTTATCGAGCATCATCCGGATTTAATCAAGTGCGCCGACCATGTTATCGACATAGGTCCCGAAGGCGGCATTCGTGGCGGACACATTGTCTTTGAAGGCACGCCCGAACAATTAGTCAAATGCAAGGCTTCCATTACCGGAAAATTTCTGAAAGGGAAATTGTAAAAAAAAAGGCGTTGTTTCCAACGCCTTTTTTTTATTGATTTAGAATATCCAAAATCTTAATCGCAGCATCGGCAATCACTGTGCCGGGGCCGAATACGGCGGCTGCGCCTGATTTGTAGAGATAATCGTAGTCTTGTGGGGGAATTACACCGCCAACAATTACAATAATATCTTCGCGACCGAGTTTCTTTAGTTCTTCTATCACTTGCGGAACAAGGGTTTTGTGTCCTGCTGCGAGAGATGAAACGCCTAACACGTTCACATCGTTTTCAACGGCTTGTTTGGCAGATTCGGCAGGCGTTTGGAACAACGGCCCCATATCCACATCGAAACCTATATCGGCATAACCGGTGGCTACAACTTTTGCACCACGGTCGTGGCCGTCTTGCCCCATTTTGGCAATCATGATACGCGGACGACGTCCTTCTTTTTCTGCAAAGGCATCGGCCATTGCAACAGCTTTTTTGAAACTTTCGTTCGTTTCGGTTTCGGATTTATACACGCCTGAAATAGTTCTGATAACGGCTTTGTAACGGCCAAAATGTTTTTCTAATGCATCGGAAATTTCGCCCAACGATGCGTGCTTGCGAGCGGCATCGATAGAGAGTTCCAACAAATTACCTTTTCCTGTTTTTGCAGCTTCGGAAAGCGTTTCAAGAGCTTTTTGAACCTCATTGTTGTTGCGATTGGCACGAAGTTTGGCCAAGCGTTCGATTTGCGCTTTGCGAACCACAGTGTTGTCCACTTCCAATGTTTCGATAGGGTCTTCTTTGTCCAAACGGTATTTATTCACACCAACGATGGTGCTTGTTTTACTGTCGATACGGGCTTGAGTGCGAGCTGCAGCTTCTTCGATACGCATTTTCGGAATACCGGTTTCGATGGCTTTGGCCATACCGCCCAATTCTTCCACTTCTTGAATCAATGCCCACGCTTTGTCGGCAATTTCTTTCGTCAACGATTCCACGTAATACGAGCCTGCCCATGGGTCAACAACCTTGCAAATATTGGTTTCTTCTTGCAAATACAATTGGGTGTTCCGTGCGATACGTGCCGAGAAATCCGTTGGCAATGCAATTGCTTCGTCGAGTGCATTGGTATGCAACGATTGCGTGTGTCCGAGTGCTGCGCCCATGGCTTCCACGCAAGTGCGAGTTACATTGTTGAACGGATCTTGCTCGGTAAGCGACCAACCCGACGTTTGCGAGTGTGTGCGCAAGGCCAATGATTTGGGGTTTTTAGGATTGAATTGGCTAACGATTTTCGCCCAAAGCATACGTGCTGCACGCATTTTGGCGATTTCCATAAAGTGGTTCATACCGATAGCCCAGAAAAATGATAGGCGAGGGGCAAAATCATCAATGCTCATGCCTGCATTCACACCTGCTCGCAAATATTCCAAACCATCTGCCAACGTGTAGGCCAACTCAATATCGGCCGTTGCACCTGCCTCTTGCATGTGATAGCCCGAAATAGAAATAGAATTGAATTTGGGCATATTCTTTGAAGTAAACTCAAAAATATCTGCAATAATCTTCATGGAAGGAAGCGGCGGATAGATATAAGTATTACGCACCATGAACTCTTTTAGAATATCGTTTTGAATGGTTCCGCTGAGTTGATCCATTTTCACGCCTTGTTG
>JAITVC010000118.1 GCA_031286005.1 Bacteroidales bacterium | reverse complement strand
GCCACAAGAAGCGTTGCAAGCAATTCCTGTTAGAACCTACAAAAGCATCTTGAAATTGGGTGATGATGAAAGCGAGATTGAGCGGCCTACGCTGTATGATTTGTTGGCGTTTCGGGCGATTGATGCATGGAGCAGTGGAATTTTTGATATTTTGGACAATAACATATTTTTGCCGGACACGCTGATACTTAAAACCTATGAGCAGCTGTTGCAGCTTCATAAAAAGCCTAATGACCCAAATGTTGTGGTGCCATTGAAACTTCGACGGATGGCTTGGCTGCGCAACCAAGCCACAGACGAAGGTGGAGATAGCCTTTACGAACGCAACCTTCAGATGCTTTTGGTAGATTATGTGTCGCATGATGTAGCAGCTCAAATCCATCTGGCTTTGGCTAAATATTATAATGAACTTGGCAAACGCTACAATCGTGAAGTTTCGGAAGAATACAGATGGGAAAAACAAAAGGCTGTGCAGTTTGCCGAAATGATTGTTGAGATTTATCCCAACAGCCGGGAGGGCAAAGAAGCCCAAGCGCTTTTGCAGGAGATTCAACAACCCTCACTCGCATTAGAAATGCAAAGCGTGGTACTACCGAATAAGAATAACCTCATGTTGATGCGCTACGCAAATGTAGACACGGTCTATGCTTCGCTGTATCGCTTGTCGAGCGAGGAATGGAAGGTATTTAAGCAAGACCAAGAGGTTTTTGTTCGAAAAGCTATTGAGAATAAAAAGGTCTACAAACCATGGCAAACTATTGTTCCAGACTCCGGCGATTATCAATTGCATCGTGTGGAATTGCCCTTAGAACCGTTGATTGCCGGACATTATGTGATGTATGTTTCACCACAAAAAGAATTTACGAAAGATAAGGATGGGAACCTTGAATTGCCGGGTGCTATTCAGAACTTTGAGGTCAGCAAACTATCTTTTGTATCGACAAGTGCAGAGGGACAATTGCAAGGAATTGTCGTAGACAGAGAAACCGGGAAACCTAAATCTGGCGTGAAGGTGCGCTTGTTCTCAGAGACCTACGATTATTCCTCTCGCAGCACAAAAACTACCGAATTGGGTATATTCAAATCCGCCAAAGACGGACGATTTTCCTATACCACGCCTGAGAAGAATCAATCGGTGAATGTGGAACTGTATAGCCAATCGGATACACTATTGTCGCCTTCGAATCATTATGTATACAATCATATCAAGCAGATAGAGAATTGGCGCAAGCAAACGTTTCTATTTACAGACCGAGCGATTTACAGACCGGGACAAACGGTGTATTTCAAAGGCATTATGATTGAGCGTCGTGGGGATGAAGACCGACTTGCGGTGAACACCTCAACGACAGTAAAGTTGATGGATGCCAACTACAAAGAAGTGGCTTCGATTGCTGTTCAAACTAACGAGTATGGCAGTTTCAGCGAATCGTTCACGCTTCCGGCCAAAGGATTAAACGGCCAATATCATTTGAGTGCAGAAGCCGGAGTGAGTTATTTCTCGGTAGAGGAGTACAAACGCCCGTCGTTTGAAATCACGTTTGATGCGTTGAAAGATGCTTATCAATTGGAGCAAATACTGGAGGTTTCGGGTGTTGCAAAAACTTATTCCGGTGCCGGATTGGGGCAATCCACAGTGAAATACACCGTAGAGCATTCGGCACAATATCCGATGTGGCGCAGCAGGAAGATGATTGGTCGACCATCGGCATCGCCAACCATCGTGGCACAAGGCGAAACGGTTTGCAATGAAAACGGATGGTTTAGTTTTTCGTTCGTTGCAGAAGGCGATAAGCGTCGGCACGATGAAGATCTTCCGATATATACTTTCACCATAACCGCAGAGATAACGGATATTTCCGGCGAAACACAACAGGCGGTGCAAACCGTCATGGTGTCGCAAAAGGCTTTGCAGGTAAGTTTGGACATTCGTCCGTATGTGAATAAAACTAAGGATAGCATAGTGCAAGTTATCGCCACAAACTTGGCAGGCGAGAGAGTGCCATCACGAGGAGCTGTTAAAGTTTATAGGGTGTTGCCCAGCGAGCAATTGTTGCACGAACGGTTGTGGCAGGATCCGGATATGTTTGTGCTTTCGGAAGAAGAGTTTGCAGAGCGTTTCCCTGATGAGCCTTACCATAACATTGACCTGGAAAAACGTGCTATGGAATTTGTATTTGGACACGATTACGACACCGAGCGAGATTCGGCATTTGCGCTAAAAGACTTGTCGAAATGGGTGACCGGAGAGTATTATTACGACATTCAAACACAAGATGCTTTTGGCCATGCAGTGCAAAACACAGGCTCTTTCATTGTATATTCGCCACAATCCAGCAAAGAATCTTTGAACAAATTCTATTATACCATTTTCTCAAAGAACACGTTTGAGCCGGGCGAAACGGCTTCGTGGATTATCGGGAGTGCATCGAAGGTTACGGTATTTTACGAAGTCAGAAGTAAGGACGGAGTGCTTGCGCATCAGGCCATAGCATTGAATGGCGAACAAAAGCGTATAGAGTTCCCGATTGTAGAAGAACATCGGGGCAACCTGAATGTGCAAATCTGGTGTATAGAGAACAATCGAATCTACACCACTGATGAGGCCATCTTTGTACCGTTTTCCAACAAGAAGATAGATCTTTCGTTAGAAACCTTTCGCCGGATACTGACCCCAAATGACAAAGAAACTTGGACACTAAAACTACTCTCTAACGACCGTAAACCTTTGCAGGGCGAACTGTTGTTGAGCATGTACGATGCCTCGCTGGATGTGTTCAGCAAATCGTATTGGAACATGGAATTAATTCGCTATTATCACTTGGCTTCGCATTGGCGAGCAGATGTGGGACAGGTGCAAGCGTCGCAAAAATTCTATGTTTCAAAACGATTAACCATGCCTTCACCCATTCGGTATGATATGCTGGATTTCACACCGCCATATTTTAGACAACGTGGACTTATGCCTTTGGGCAAGATGATGCGTGCTGCAAGTGCAGATGTCGCAGATCAAGTAGCAGAAGTTGCAAGTTTTAGCACAGTAAGTGGAAAAGCAGAGCCTGCCACTTATGGAAAGGCTTTAACGAGCACCTCTAACAACCAATCTGGAACAAATAATTTGCCCGTTGCTGCACGCACCAACCTCAACGAAACCGCCTTTTTCTATCCGCACTTGCGAAGCGATGCAAACGGGGAAGTCAAAGTGTCGTTCACTGTGCCCGAATCACTCACTCGTTGGCGAATTCAAGGACTGGCGCATACACAGAATTTGAAGATTGGACAGAACGAGTGGTCGGTCGTAACGCAAAAGGACTTGATGGTTTATCCAAATGTTCCCCGCTTTTTGAGAGTGGGCGACGACATCGAATTTCAGGCCAAAGTGGTGAATCTGTCGAAGCGTTTCTTGGGAGGGAAATCTCAATTATTCATCGACGAACGATCGTTAGGCGTAGTTCCATTTAGTTTGGATCCCAACAGAAGTACCGCCCCTGCATGGTCTTACAATGCCTACAAAGAGGGCATATTAGACCTGAAGTTTATGGCCGAATCGGAAGCGCACACCGATGGCGAAGCACGGCTTATTCCGGTGTTGGGTAATCGCACATTGGTGTCGGAAACCATGCCGTTGTTCGCTTTACCGAAATCCGAACAAACCTATTCCTTTGATAAATTAGCCAAACCACAATCGAAAACGTTGGAGAATTACCGCCTCACGTTGGAAATAACCACCAACCCGATTTGGTTTGCCGTGCAAGCCTTGCCGGAATTGGGTCAAATCACATGCGAAAATTCGGTTGATGTGCTTAGCGCCTATTTTGCCAATGCCATGGCGATGGATATTTTGAAGAAAAATCCAACCATCAAAGACGTGTTCAATCGTTGGAAAGCGCTTAACTCCGAAACCTTGAAATCTAATTTGGAAACCAATCAAGAGTTGAAATCTGTAGTGCTGGAAGAAACGCCTTGGGTGTTGGATGCCGAATCCGAAACTCGCCAAAAGCAAAATATAGCGCAGTATTTCGATGAAAATAACGTGCAGTATGTGCAAGCCAATTTGTTAGCCAAATTAAAGAAACTGCAACTTCCAAATGGCGGTTTTGCATGGTATCCGGGTGGCCGGGATGATTTGTGGAATACGCAATACATCGTGCAGATGATACAAAAACTGCATCGAAGAAATATGGAGCAGGATAATATGGAATTGCAAGAAATGCTAAAAAAGGCATTAATCTATTGCGACGAACGGCATATTGAAATGGCAAGGGCGAAAAATATTTCGCCCCAACAAAAGGGAGGTGTCATCCCGAACGCAGAGAGAAATCTATCCCCCAACGACATCCAATATTTATATTTGCGGACATATTTTGCCAAAGATTATCCAATTTCGGAAGAATTAACACCAGCATTGGTTGCTTACGATTCCTTAGCCAAAGCCACATGGAAAACTCAATCAAAATACCTGCAAGGAATCTTGGCTCTGTATTTTGATTTAAAAGAAGATTCCGAGACGGTGCAAGAGATTATGCAAAACTTCCAACGTTTGACGCTTAAATCGTCCGAAATGGGACAATATTGGCGTTACCAACCCTCGTGGCATTGGTATGAATCGGGCATCGAAACTCAAGCGCAATTGATTGAGGTGTACGAAGAGTTAGGTCGAATAGACGATGTAGCAGCGATGCAACAATGGCTGCTCAGCCAAAAACGAACTAATCGGTGGAATACCACAAAGGCTTCGGTAGAGGCTGTCTATGCGCTTTTGAGCCATGCGCCGGAATTGTCGGAAAACATGGATGTGGATATACAAGTAGGCGGCAAAAAAATTGAGGTGCCGGCAACAGCCGATGCAGGGTCGGGCTATTTCAAAACCTTTTGGACACGATATGACATCGAACCTAAACAGGCAAACATAATCCTCAACAATCGTGGCAATACGATGGTTTGGGGCGGCTTGTATTGGCAGTATTTTGAGAATTTGGATCAAATCAAACCGGCTGCAACGCCATTGTCGATTAAAAAGACGTTGTTTGTAAAACACACAACAGATAGTGGACATGTGCTTGCGGCCATTCCCGAAAGTAGATTGAAGATAGGCGACAAGGTAACCGTGCGCATCGAAATCCGAGTAGACCGTGATATGGAATATGTCCATCTCAAAGATTTGAGAGCAGCGGCTTTTGAGCCTATGAACGGCCTTTCAGGCTATCGCAATCAAGACGGCCTTTCGTACTACCAAGAAATGAAAGACGCCTCAGCCAATTTCTATTTCTCGAAATTGCCCAAAGGCACCTACGTGTTTGAATACGATTTAAGAACCTCACAACTCGGCGAATTTTCCAATGGCTACACGACGATACAATGCTTGTACGCTCCGGAATTTTCGGCGCAATCGCAAGGGGAAAGGATAATGGTTAAGGATTGATAAATAAAATATTTTAATAATTCAATTTGGTTGTTCATAACTTGTCGTTTGCTGTAAATAACACCAATCATGCAGTAAAAAAGGAGAAATTTCTCGTAAAAAGCGACGAATTCCTCCTTTTTTACGAGAAACATCTCGCTTTTAGCGACAAATTCCTCGTTCAGAACGGGAATTTTCTCCCTTTTAACGGCAAATTTCCTGTTTTTAACGAGGATTTTCTCCTTTTTAGCAACAATATCCTCGTTTTTAGTGAGGATTTTGTCCTTTTTAGTGGCAAACACTAACAAAATTCACACAAACGCCTTTAAATTTTTAATTCTTCATTTTTAATTTTTTTCGTATCTTTGTCGCAAATTTATTTCACATGCTCACAACTCATATCCACAATCTACACCTAAAAAACCCCGTTCTAACCGCATCCGGAACATTCGGTTTTGGCGAAGAATATACCGATTTCATTGATTTGTCAAAATTAGGCGGCATCATTGTGAAAGGCACTACCGGTTCGCATCGTGAGGGAAACCTCTATCCACGCATGGCCGAAACGCCGTCGGGGATGTTGAATGCCGTTGGGCTTCAAAATAAAGGCGTGGATAATTTTGTGCAAACGATTTATCCGCGCATTAAAGATTTCGACACGAATGTTATTGTCAATGTGTCAGGCTCCACCATCGAAGAATACGCCGATGTAGCCGGTAAAATCAATACTTTGGAAAACATTCCGGCGATAGAATTGAATATATCCTGTCCCAATGTGAAACAGGGCGGTATGGCGTTTGGAACCGATCCCAAAATGGCGGCAGAAGTCGTTCGAGCCATTCGGAAGATTTACAAAAAAACACTCATTGTCAAACTCTCACCAAACGTAACTAATATATCCGAAATCGCTGTGGCTGTCGAAGAAGCTGGAGCTGATGCCGTATCGTTGGTCAACACGTTTCTGGGCATGGCCATTGATGCCGAGAAACGTAAGCCGATTTTATCCACCATTACCGGCGGTTTGTCGGGCCCCGCCATCAAACCCATTGCCTTGCGCATGGTTTGGCAAGTGAAAAAGGCCGTAAAAATACCGATTATCGGATTGGGCGGCATCATGAACGCCACAGATGCCATTGAGTTTATGCTCGCAGGCGCCAATGCTATTCAAGTCGGCACGGCGAATTTCATCGACCCTTGTGTTTCCGTGAAAATCGTAGAAGGTATGACCGAATGGTGCAATCGACACGGAGTTAAGGATATTTCCGATATTGTTGGCGAAATCTGATTAATTGACAATGGAGAATTGAAAATTGAGAATGGTATGAAAAAGAAACTATTTTTAGGACTGCTTATTTTGTTTGCTGGGCAAATGTTTGCTCAGCCTATGGAAAATCCGATACAAGGTACGGAGTACGAGGTTAGCTTCGAGGATACCCCGCACCTCGCCCTCCGCACCCCGCACCCAACATCCAATAGTGTCGAAATTCAGCAAGACTCATCACTTAACCAAAAAGACCCCGTCATCGCTTGGCTAATCGCATTCCCCGCAGGGATGTTAGGTCTGCACAGGGTGTATTTAGGCACGGATGTGAAAACGGTATTGCTCTACATCGTTACCGCCGGAGGATTCTTGGGCATTGTGCCGATGGTGGATTGGATTCTCTTACTCAAAGGTATTCAAAACGGCGACATTTCCAAATACGAAAGAAACAAACGGTTTATCATGTGGCTGTAAGTAGGTAATAGTGATTAATGATTAGTTATTTTATTCATTATTCACTAAACACCATATTCAACTCATCGCTTGGTTTCATATCCACAACAAGAATTTGGTCGGATATAGGCAAAGAAACCTGTTTTTGATTAAGCGTAACACGGAAGTTAGTTGTGTTTTCAGGCAATTTAATTTTATATAAATACGGCTTTCCGGCCTTGATAGAAGCCGATACCAATTGACCATTGGCCCATTTAGCCGAAGTTTCGCCGTTGCCGATGATTTTTAGCCCCGTGAAACAGCCGTCTTTCCAAGCATCCGGCAAGGCAGGCAAAAACTCAACAATATCAACGTTTGATTGAATCAACATTTCCGCAATACCGGCCGTTGCGCCGAAATTTCCGTCGATTTGAAACGGCGGATGCGAGCAAAATAAATTAGGATATGTTCCGCCACTATGTTGTGAAGTCTGCGGATTTATGGCTGGTTTTAGTAAATCACACAGCAGTTTATAGGCGTGATTGCCGTCTTGCAACCGTGCCCAAAAGTTGATTTTCCAAGCCATCGACCAGCCTGTGCTTTGATCGCCACGCACTACAAGCGATTTCCGAGCAGCCTCCGCCAATTCTGGTGTTTGCGTGATAGAAATTTCGTTTCCGGGATACAAACCGTAGAGATGCGACACATGGCGATGTCGCACATCGGTTTATTCGTATGGCTCCATCCATTCCATAATACGGCCATCATTGCCGATAGTCGTAGGTTTCAAGCGCTCACGTTTGGCTTTTAAGTCCTCAATAAAAAGCGTATCAACGCCAAGTATAGCGGCACTTTGTATGGTATTGGTAAACAATTCACGAATGATTTGATTATCCATCGTCGAACCGGCACAAACCGACACGTTTTTGCCATTAAGTTTAAATCCGTTTTCTGGCGAAGTTGTGGGGGCTGATACCAAAAAATGATTTCTCGGATCTTCCACCAACATATCCACGAAAAACAAGGCTGCACCTCGCATGGTG
>JAITVC010000105.1 GCA_031286005.1 Bacteroidales bacterium | reverse complement strand
GGCTACATAAATGTTGCGCAGGCTCATCAAGGCTTCTTTGGCTTCGCTTGTGCCCGGATAATCGGCAATCACTTTTTCAAACATGGCAATGGATTCCTTATTCTTTCCGGTGTTGTAATAAATCAACCCTTGTTTGAGCAGGGCTATCTTTCCTAAACTTGATTTCTCGTGTTTAGTCGAAAGCAAGTTATAGTATTCAAGGGCTTTGGCAGAATTATCGATAATCGAATACGAGCCGGCCAACTCATTAATCGCTTTCGGGATTAATGGCGATTGTGATTGCTCTTTCAACAACGCCAACAGAACGGAAATCTTGTTATCAAACTTACCCAAAACGCCCAAACAAATAGCCTTTTGGAGCATCGCATAATCCTTATTAGGCTGATTTAGCTGTATGGCCAAATCATAATTTTGCAACGCCTCATTGGTCATCTTTTGCATGAAGTAAGCATCGGCCAATCGCAAATAAGCATCATTCAATATCGGTTTGTCCAATTGATTCTTGAACGAAACAACCGTTGTAAAATACTTCCCTGCTTGCGGATACCGTTGCATTTGGAAGTTTGCATAGCCCGCCCCATAATTGGCAAATGGATATTGTGGCATGGTCTCAAACACCGATGAGAAAATAGCTTTGTCATAATTCATCAATGCGTTTTCAAATTGACCGACACGGAAAAACAACTCGCCTTTCCAGTAAAAAGCTAACAAGGTCAACGTTTCATCATAGCTGCTTTCAACAACGGCATCAAATAACTTTTGCGCTTCCTCAAACTTATTTTCATTAAATAGTTCTACGCCTCGATTATAGGCTATGCGCTGCGCTGCTTCGAGCAAACGTGGGTCTTTGCGTTTCACATTGGCGATAGACGCATAAGCATCTTTGTAGTTCTTGGTGGTGGTATACATGGCCACCAAATAGCCGTAAATCTCATCGGCATATCTCGAATTAGGATATTTATCCAAATAGGATTGAACGGCTTTCAACGCCTCGTTGTAGGGCGTTGCCGAAAGCTGATAGCTCAATTTGGCATAATTGTAAAACGCATCTTCTTGCATGCGCTCGTCAATGTCTATTCGGGAGGCATCTAAAAACGTAGCTTGGGCAAATTTATATTGATTTTGTTTAATGTAGCAATCCCCCAAATGGTAGAGGGCATTTTGTTTCATCAAATCATTTTCGGTAGAAGTATTAACGGCTTTCTGGAAATAAATTGCCGCCGTATCGTATTTTTCAAGATTATAATACACAAAACCCATAATGTAATTATCTTCCCTAACCGGCGTTGTGGCTGCCTTTTCAAAATACAACTGCAAGTAAGGCAAGGCCTCAGCATAGTTGTTTTCATTGTAATAGGCTTCGCCAATCAAGCGCGACATCTCTACCGCTCTGCGTGGCGTAGCTTCTTCTATCAAAGTTGGCCCTTGTTCGATAATCAGATTGTGTTTACCTTGTTTATAGTAGATTTGCATCATATAAAACGGTACAATCGCTCCAAACGTCTCATCATCCTGCAATTTCTCAAAATCCATCAATGCCGATTGATAGTTGCCCTCGGCGTACAAAATATACGCATAAAAATAGGCGGCAAGCGGACTGTAACGGCTGTTGAAGCCTTTAACCTCTACAAAATGAGGCTTGGCCTCTTGCTTGAAACCATCCATAAAATACGCATAGCCCTTCTTAAAATGATATTCGACTTGCTGCGCTTCGGGCAAGTCTTTCACATCCATTCGGTCGTACATGTCGATGGCTTTTTCGTAATCCTTTCCCACGTAATACCGATTAGCCAATTCCAAAATAACCTCTGGAATCCGTGTGCTTTCGGGATAATCCACAATAAACTGCTGCAACAACTTCACTGCATCACGATGCGATAGCCGTGCCGACGATACCGCTGCATAATAGGCGGCATTCATGGCCATCATGGGGTCGCTTTGTTTGCAGGCATTGTGTACAGCGAGCATCAACTCATTGGCCGAAGCGTATTTTTCGAAATTAAAAAGTTCCACCCCCATGCGGTATTTTTCCGCCGGACGGTGTTTAGAGATAGTTTGCTGGCCTTGCAATGAAACACTTGAAAATACAAGCGTTCCCATTAAAAATAGACCCGTTATTCGTTTCATAAAACAGTATTTTTTTCGCAGTATAAAGATATAAAAAAATAACACTCGAATAGTCAAGCGTTATTTATAGTTATCAACAAGGTCTATTTAATAACCCTTATCGTATACAGCGCATCATAAACCCGCTATCTTTGGTAAGATAACCCCGCGAAAAAACATAGCCGTCCAAATGAAAATTCAAACGGTATGCATAGTTGGCATCTCGTTCCGATTGAGACCAATAATAAGCCCCCCAATCCTGCCCGCCTCGTTCGCCGTTTGCGCCACAATAACCGCCATACAAACCGCCCCAAATATTGGCATATTGATCACGGCTAACCGTATCCACATAACTGCCCGTTCCGGTTCCCATACCGCCCAACGTCATATCTAATGTGGCAAAATCATTTTCGGTAGGCACTCGCCATCCTTTCGGACAGATTTCATCTTGAAAGCGAATCACGGTGCACCACGAAAACAAATCGCCCAAACCTTCATTGGAACGGCAATCGGCATAATAATTGCCGGATGAACCGCCATCATAAGTATGTCGATTGCTGCAATTAGAAGCCGTTACAACATCCGACCATTCTTGATTGCCGATTTTCCAAACTCGGTCGCTCTTAAAGCGAACATCGCCTAAATCTTCTCCAAAGGCCGGCTCTCTGCCGTTGCAACCGGTAACCACAGTAAACAAACAGGTATCGTGACTAAGTCCATCTTCCGTACTCGCAATAATGCTAACTTCTCCAGACGACAACGTCGTTACAACACCATCTTTCACAGTGGCCACAGTTGGATCACAACTCGTCCATTGGATGCTTTCCGAAGTGCCTTCGGGATCTAAAATTGCTGTTAATGTCAATGAAATGCCTATCGGCCGTGTAGCCTGCTGTTCTTCAATACTAACTGTCATTCGCTCTGTATTGCAAGACCATGCCAAAGACAACCATACTATTGCGATAGTCCGAATAAAATAGTGAAATATTTTCATGAGATTGTGCTTGCTGTGTTGATTCTAAATTAATGTTGTCTTAACTAAACTTCCCCTCAATGCCGTTTTTTTTACTGTTTTTTTTCTACAAAGTTTTGCAAAGATACGAAAAAAAATCAAATTTAACACGTTTTGAGCATTTTTTTTATTTTTCACACCTATAAAATAGCTGCAAAGCTACACAAATCTTGCCAATGCTGAAACCCACCTATCCGGCAATTCGTTATGCACGGCCTGTTCGTAGTCCGAATAGCTGCACGGAACCATGTAATGAGTCTCAAATTTAGTGCGTTGACTTTCATTGGCAGGAATTTCCATCCACCAGCGGTCTGTTTGTTTGCTTTTGTAAAACACAACTTGTTGGTCGTGCTCGTCCACCGCAACGATGAACTTCGTGAGTTTATCCTTGTCTTTGTACGGAAATTCATTCTTACGCTGATAAAACCCTTCCACAAAACACCATAGCATAATACCGATCAGTTGTGCGGTTTGTCCGTCTATATCCAAACTCGGATTGTATTCGTAGAAACCTACGGCTCGCATTTTTTCACTCATCCCCGCATAGCGCATAATCTGCGAGGCCTCCTCGCCAAAAAGTCCAACAGGCATCGCATTCTCATTGCCCGGCGCATCGCTCTTGCGAACGGCAGAAATATCCACACTCAGCACATCGGCATTCCGAACAACAGGCTCAATGTCTTGTATATTCTGACGAAGAACGCCCAATCGATAAGCATCAAAATTCAGATTTTTCATCAACTCGATGGCATGTTTATCAACCAAGTAGGTTTGAAAACCGGCATTAGCGCATGTAAATAAATAATTAGGCTGGCTCACGATAATTTGACTGAGATACGAACGAGACGATATGTCATGTTCCGGATCGCCCAAATCGAACCGGTTATCCAAAGCAAACAGATTGATGATTTGCTTGCGATAGGCAAAGGCTTGATAAGTGGCCAGCGTTAAATCCTGACTACCGCCCAGCACGATAGGTAAAATATTTGCATCAATCAACATACCCACAATATCAGCCAATGCGGCATAGGTATCTTTGGGTGTTTGTCCGAGTTTGATATTGCCCAAGTCGGCAATCTGATGTTTAAATTCGCCTTGATGCAATGCATAAAAATGCTCTCGGATAATATCCGGCGCTTGGTCGCATTTGGCATTGTTCCAAGCATTGCGGGATTCGGGAACGCCAATGATAGCCATATCGACACCTTCCAAATCGGGAAATTTATCAATTGCTGAAAACACACGAACGCCTTGTATCATCAAGGTTTGCAAATCGTCGTCAATTGCGAATAAAGTGGGTTCTAGATACGTTTGTAAATCCATATCGATAAGTTATTTTTTCCAAAAAGCTGGTGTGAATAAAATTAAAACAGTGAACAATTCCAAACGGCCGATGAGCATGAATAAACTAAGCACCCATTTTCCAAACATAGGCATCTCGGCACAAGCGTGTGCGGTACTGATTTCGCCAACTCCAATGCCCACATTACCCAATGCAGATGCCGAAATACCAAGTGCCGCATCGGTGTTATAACCCATGATAGAGAATGAAATTGTTCCCAGAATGACAATCGTGATATACAAGAAAAAGAAAGCCAATACTCGGAAAATAATCTCCGGCGAAACCGCCTGCCCGTTGTATCTAACGGGAATCACAGCACGTGGATGCACCAAACGTTTAAATTCGATTGCGCTGTTTTTCAAGAGCAACGAAAAACGTCCCATTTTTATCCCCCCTGCCGTAGAGCCGGAGCTGGCGCCCATAAACATCATCACAATCAGAAACAAATTGACCGAAGGCATCCATTGCGTATAATCGGCGCCAGTAAAACCGGTTGTTGTGATGATAGAAACAACCATAAATATGGCATCTTGAATGGTCTTCGAAAGGTTGCTGTCGGCATGGGTAATCCACAGCATGATAGCAAGGATAAGCACCGATAAAAAGACAAATCCGAAATACGTTTTCAATTCGGAGTTTTTCAAAATCTTCTCAAATTTACCCGTAATCGCAAAGAAGTAAAGCCCAAAATTGATACCGGATAGAAACATAAAGGCAGAAACAACATATTGCGTGTAAGAACTATAGCCCACAAGACTTGCATTTTGGGTCGAAAACCCGCCTGTCGCAATCGTTGCAAACGAATGGCAAACGGCATCAAACAAATTCATCTCGCCAAAAAGCAAAAAAATGGTTTGAAGAGCCGTAAGACAAATATAAATAATCACAATCGTTTTCGCCGTGGATGAAATTTTCGGATGGATCTTATCTTTGGTCGGCCCGGTTGATTCTGCGGCAAACAGGTTGTTGCCGCCGCTAATACCAATCAAAGGCAAAATCGCCAAACCAAACACGATGATGCCAATACCGCCAATCCACTGCGTCATGCTGCGCCAAAACAACAGCCCTTTGGGCAACGCTTCGACATCTTCAAGAATAGATAATCCGGTAGTTGTAAGGCCGGATATAGTTTCAAAAATCGCATCCGTAAAGGTTGAAATATCGTGATTAATCAAAAACGGAACAGCGCCAAAAATAGACATGGCAATCCACGAAAACGCAACAATAATATAGCCTTCGCGCCTTTGCATCTGAGGCATTCCGCTCAAATTTTCTCGACAAACGCCTTTATGCAACACCAATCCCACACAAAGGCTAAACAGCGCAGCTCCCAACAACGGCAGCCTGTCCGGGCCGCCATAATAAAACGCCACCATAGTCGGAACAAGCATCAAGGCGCCGATAATCATGATAAAAACACCCAGTGTCTTAGCAATGATACGAAAGTTGATATAAGTCTGTTTGCGCATAATCCTTATTTAAAAAATCGGGCTACTTGCTTGATGGCGCGCGGCAGTGCGAACACCACAACACGGTCGTTTGCAACAATTCTAAAATGACCAAGGGCGATGTAGCCTTGGTTATCACGAATAATCCCCGCAATAATCGCTCCATCGGGAAAATCCAATTGATAAATCGGCTTTTGCGTAACTTCGGAATTAGCTTGAACTATAAATTCAAAAACTTCGGCATCTATTCCGCTCATCACCTTAGATGCCACCACATTCGCTTCAATCGTAAATCGGGCGATATAACTCGCCGTAATTAATTTCTTATTCACAATCGCATCCAGCCCTACGCTTTGCGAAAGGCCGATATAATCGACGTTCTCAACCAATGCCACCGTTTTTTTAACACCCGAACGCTTGGCGTGCAAGCAGGTCAAAATATTGGTTTCCGTATGATCGGTTACTGCTACAAAAGCATCCATACGCTCCAAACGCTCGTCTTCCAAAAGGTCGATGTCCGTAGCATCTCCATTTATCACTAAGGCTTTATCAAAAAGTTGAGAGACTTCCTGACAGCGTTCTCGGTCATTATCCAAAATCTTCACTTGTGCAGTCTTTTCAAGTTGAAGCGCTGTTTTCTGCCCGATACGTCCGGCCCCCACAATCATCACATTTTTAACATCCACATGCTCTTTTCCTCCCAAGCGGAACAATTCGGCAGAGCCCGACGGCAGAGAAACGACGTAGGCTAAATCATTTTCCAAGAACTGATCTCGGCCTGTTGGAATAATAGTTTGTCCGTTGCGGGCAATGGCCACAGCTCGAAAATCAAGTTTGACATACGCCTTCGCAATTTCATCCAACGTTTTATTCAGCACTTTCGATTCTTTGCTCAATCGAATTTGGAAAAGTTGCAAGCGGTTATCTTCAAACGAAAACACTTCGGTAGCCGTTTGTTTCAGCAAATTATAAATCTCTTTGGCGGCAATAAGTTCCGGCGAAACCATTTGGTCAACGCCCAGCGACTGAAAAAAGACTTTATTTTCCTGCCGTAAATATTCGGCATCATTAATTCTCGCAATCGTGCGTTTAGCGCCGATTTTTTTCGCCAAAATACAAGCTAAAATATTCGGTTGCTCGTCGTGCACAACAGCAATAAATAAATCCGCCGTATCCACATTAGCATTTTGCAACACCTTAATAGAGGTCGGATCACCGGCAAGAGTTAAAATATCGGTATGAGCTTCAAGCAGTTTAAGCAACTCTTGATGAGGGTCAACGACTGTGATATTGTGATCTTCTTTTGACAACATTTCGGCTAAATGAAACCCCACTTCACCATCGCCGGCAATAACTATATTCATGATTTAACGTTAGAACAAGTTGCAAAGATACAAAAAATAATTAAAAATTAAAAATTAAGAATTAAAACAGCCCTTTTTTGCCCTTTCTATCCTTCGCTCATCCTATACTGATCCTATAATCATCCTATAATCTCCCTTTCTTAAAAATTTCAATCAAAACAAGAGCCCTTTTTCACACTGACAAATTGTCTGTCTTGTCTGCTGGCACGGACGTCCACGTCCATGTCCCCCCTTTCTATCCCCTATTCACTACTCACTATTCACTATTTTCATTTTGGCTATCTCTACTCCGAAAGATAATAATAGTGCGAATGACCCAATGTAAACCAAAAATTTAAAAATGCTCTCTCTCGCCCGGTAGGAACGAAATTTCTTACCTTTGGCAAACGACGCAAAAAGCC
>JAITVC010000099.1 GCA_031286005.1 Bacteroidales bacterium | reverse complement strand
GGCTTTTTGCGTCGTTTGCCAAAGGTAAGAAATTTCGTTCCTACCGGGCGAGAGAGAGCATTTTTAAATTTTTGGTTTACATTGGGTCATTCGCACTATTATTATCTTTCGGAGTAGAGGTAGCCAAAATGAATCAATCGGATGAAATTGGCGAGATGATGGTTGTTCTAAAAGTTATTATTTATGTGGCGGCGTGGTTTGAGACCAAATCCATCATGGAAAATCTAAAAATATTGTTTCCAAACAATCAGTTTATCGCATTTTTAGATTATATGCTCGGCGTTGAGTTCGTAAAAAAAATAACCTGGCTAAAAAACTTCTTAGACCAAGAAAACAAGGATAATCTGGCGGAGGAAAATTAAAAATTAAAAGTTTGAATCATGAAGACATCTCAAAGAGGTATCAACCTTATCAAAGAAAGCGAAAGCCTGCAACTGACGGCTTATCTGTGTCCGGCAGGCGTTCCTACCATTGGCTATGGCCACACCGGGCCGGATGTAACACCGGCAGACGTTAAGAACAAAAAAACCATCACCGAAGCACAGGCTGAAGCATTGCTTGCTGCTGATCTTGCACCGCGCGAACATGATGTGCTCGCATCTGTGAGAACGGCTATTAACCAAAATCAGTTTGACGCTTTGGTTGATTTTGTGTTTAATCTTGGTATCGGTAATTTCCGTTCGTCAACATTGCTAAAAAAAATCAACGCAAATCCGAACGATTTGAGTATTGCCGATGAATTTATGAAATGGGTAAATTCTAACAAAAAACCGCTAAAAGGATTGGTTATTCGACGAGCCAAAGAAGTCATCCTGTATTTATCCTAACCATCCGAGATATGAAAGCATTTTTATTAAAAAAAGTATTGCCGTGGCTTGTGGTGTTTGCAATTTTTTCTATTGTAATAACACGTTGCAATCATCTGAGAAACGAAAACAAACGCCTATCCGACAATCAAACCGCCCTGTTGGATGCAAAGAACTATTTTGAGAACTGCTATGGCGAAAGTCAAGCCAGCGTTCAGCAACTTGTGCTAACCAAAAATGAATTTCAGAAACTCGAAACCAAGTTGGTCGATGAAATTGAGCGTTTAGGCATTAAGATTAAACGACTCGAATCCGTATCTCAAACAACATCCGAAACGGATATTGAGATAAAAACCATCGTCAAAGACAGCATCGTTTTCGTCCATGGAAAAACGGATACCATCCGCTGCTTTGATTACAAAGATACGTGGAATACACTAATGGCCTGCGAAAAAAACGACACTTTAACGGCTTCACTACATATCCGCGACACCTTGATACAAGCTGTTTACCGAGAACCAAAAAAGTTTTTATTCTTCCGATGGGGAACCAAAGCCATCCGGCAAGAGATCGTATCAAAAAATCCATATACGAAAATTACGTACAGCGAATATATCAGCATAAAGCGAAATTAAACGGATATATAATACTTTAATCAAATAGCTTTATCCTTGCGTTTGTGTAAATCGTATCGGTATTTGTGCAATAGCGTTTTTATAAAGGTCAAAATTTTTATGATCGTATTTTTCAGTCATCGCAATGGAACTATGATCAGCGTGATGTTGCACCACTTTTGTTGGAACGCCTGCATTCAGCAAATCCGTAATACCGGAATCTTTTAGACTGTAAAACGAGATATTGCTGGGGATATTCAATTCTGTGCGTAGATGCTGCCAGTAGCGCCCTATGTCGCGGGTGTTTTTCTTTATTTTTCCCGGTCGGAATTTATCTGAGAAAACATAATAATCAGCAGGGATTTTGTCAAGTCCAAGTGATAAAACTTCCATTGCAATGTAGTCCGGCATCGCCACATCTCTACTTTTGCCATTCTTTGCCACGTTTGCCGGAATCCGGATAATCCGCTCTTTCATCAGGAAGTCGCCCGGTTTCAAATTCAAAATTTCCTTTGGTCGAATCAAGCAGCCATAACACAGCAAACTAATGCACAAGAACGGATGGTCGTTGGCTCGCAAATGATTTTCCAAATTTTTCCGAATGCTTTCCGGAATCACATCACGCCGCTTTTCCTCTGTTTTCTTTTTGGAAAGTTTGGTAAAATGGTTTACCTTACAATATTCGCGCTCAATCATCCAATTAAACAACGTTCTGAAAAATGTGAGATAGTTGTTGTAGGTTCGATTACTAACGCCTTGTTTAAGAAAAATGTCGCTCAACAAATCCAAAGCATGCTGTTTACTGAAAGAAAGACACAGAATATTACTTTCATTTCGTTTGACGAGCCATTTCTCAAACGCTTTAACGTATGAATTATAGCAACGTGTAGAATCTTCGCGCAATTCCTTATTTTTTTCCGCTTTGAACGTATGCAAGGCATCAATCAATTTCGTAAAACTTTTACTACATTCTTGCTCTAAAAATGGATTCCAACCACTTGCAAGTTTAACATTGATTTCAGCACACAGTTTTTTGGCATAAGTTCGGCGCAAGGAAAGATTTTTGATCCGATTACATTTTATACTTTTTCTGGCCAATTTTCCGATTGCGGGATTCATTGCATAATAAACAATTCGCCATGTTTTAAGTTCGTGAAGTTCAGCCGGAAGATAGTCTTGTGTGGCAAAGATTTTTTGTTGTTGAGTAATGGACATTTTTTTTTTACCTCGTTGATTTGACAGTATCAATAAGACAAAAAAGATATTAGTAATCAACCACCTACACTTGCGCCGTCTGTGCGCCGTTTTCCTTGTAAATCTTCAAAAACATCTGTATTTTCATTTATTTCAAAAGATCTTGCGGAAAGCGAGGGATTCGAACCCCCGGACCTGTTACAGTCAACGGTTTTCAAGACCGCCGCAATCGACCACTCTGCCAGCTTTCCAGTGCAAAGATACAATTTTTTTTTGAATTGACAAAATTTTTGTATCTTTGTAAAATATTTTCTTATCAAAAATGTTGAAAAAATTTCTCATACTTCTTTTTTTATCGGCCTCTTTCTCGGCTTGGGCGGAATGCGATACATTAAGTTCGCCGTTATTTTCCGTACAGATTAATCGTACCGACACCGCTTGTGTGAGAGATACCTTGCATCTACCAACAGACCTTTCTTTCGTTTACGAATGGGAAAACGGCAGTCGAAATTCATTTCTTGAAGTTACCGGAGCAGATACGGTTTGGGTTCAAATTACAGATACCATTAGACAATGCGAACGGCGTGATACCATTGCGATTCATCTTCGTCCGATTCCACAAATCACGAAACAGAATACAGATACTACGCTGTGCGCTATTGGCGATACGTTGATTTTAAACTCCGCACGGAAAGGCTTATTTGCAGATTCTACACTTTGGATTTCATCGTTGCGAAACGATTTGTCGGAAACTATCCGAGACTCGCTGCTGACGATCGTTTTTGATACCAATAAAGTGTCTAATTACACGTATAAATATATCACTCGGTTCATCGGACAATGCACACGAGGCTATGAAAATACGATTGCCTACACAGTTCACGATACGGTTTGGGTCTATTTTGCCAAGCGGCCTACGCTTGATTTAGGCGTGGATACGTTGCTGTGTCCGGATGGCGAAGGGCTTACATTAGACCCGCTTCCGGATGATTTCGACCCTGAACGACACTCGTTCTTTTGGACCAACGGCAATGATGAGGCAGAAGAGGCAACTCTACTTATCAATGAAGATAATAAAGGCCGATGGATTGTTCAAGCATGGAATCCAAGTTGTAACGATACGGCGACAAATAGTGTGAATATTGATTTTTGGCCTAAAGCATGGACAGAATCTCAATTGCTTTCCGACACATCGGTTTGCCCGAATGAGGTCGTTATTTTAGACGCTTCCGTGCCATTTCCGCTAACAACCTACCGTTGGGAACACGACACCAACAATCCTAATCCGATTATAACCGTCAATACAGCCAACACCTACACGGTTACCTTGACCGATAGCGCAGGCTGTCAGCGTAAATTCACTTGCAGTTTTACGCAGTCAGATTGTTTGCCAAAAATTGAAATGCCGAATGTGTTTACGCCAAACGGTGATGGAATTAACGATTTCTTTTATCCCACAACATCCGAGAAACTGTACAATTTCAATCTTCACATCTATAACCGCTGGGGACGCCCTGTATTCAGCTTTAAAGGCGACCCAAAAGATGCCAAATGGGATGGCAAAAACGGCAGTTCGCAGGCTCCAGAAGGCGTGTATTTTTGGACTGTTAAATTTGAAGATTGGAAAGGTAAAAAATCCCACGAACAAGGCACTGTAACGCTGTTCCGTTAATATTGCGCTATGGATTAAAATTTTCCGAACGATTGACAATAGTCGTGAATACCGCACTCATCACACTTTGGCGAGCGTGCTGTGCAAACATAACGGCCGTGCAAGATAATCCAATGATGGAAATCGGGCACTTTTTCGAGAGGAACTAACTTCATCAATTCACGCTCGGTTTCCAAAGGAGTTTTGGCATTGGGCGTAAATCCAAGTCGTGCCGACACACGGAACACATGCGTATCTACTGCCAATGCGGGCTTATTGAATATTACAGATGCAATCACATTCGCCGTTTTGCGCCCCACGCCAGGCATCTTTTGCAACAAATCCACATCATCGGGCACGTTACTCTTAAATTCATTGACCAGCACATTAGCCATACCAATCAAATTCTTCGCTTTATTGTTGGGATATGAAATGGATTTTATCAATAAATATACCGTTCCCAAATCGGCTTTTGCCAATAATTTGGGTGTTGGAAATTGCTTGAAAAATTCTGGTGTAGTAAGATTTACACGCTTATCGGTGCATTGCGCAGAAAGAATTACGGCCACTAATAATTCGTACGGAT
>JAITVC010000067.1 GCA_031286005.1 Bacteroidales bacterium | reverse complement strand
ATCCTTTCCATTGTTGATTTGAAAAACGGAATGCAATATCATCACTCAACGCATAATTTCGCATCAAAATATTCAACTTCGGATTGAGAGCATTACAATACATATAATTTGGCGACTTCCACCCCAAGATATGTTTGGCGCCTTCGGTAAGCATGGTATCGAAGCCTAATTTGGCTACTTCCGCACCAATCTCATCGGAGTAAATCAATTCGGTATTCCGGAATGTGGTTGGTTTTTTACCAAATAATTTTTCAATGCGTTCGCTGTGCTTTTTCACTTGTTTTTTCAACTCGTCGGAATCAACCAATGAGGCCAACGAATGTGAATACGTTTCGGCGATAAACTCCACTTGACCGGTTTTGGCCAATGTTTTGAAACTATCCAAAACATGCGGTGCATACCATTCAAATTGATCCAACGCAACACCCGAAATCGAAAAGCTTACCTTGAATTTTTTGCCGTGTTTTTTGATTAATTCCAGCAATAAATTATTCATGGGCAAGTAGCAGCGGTCGGCGATGCGATTAACCAAATACTGATTTTGATAATCGTCGTAATAATTATGTACGGCACCCATTTCAAAAAATCGGTAATTCCGCAACCTCAACGGTTGGTGCACTTGAAAGTAAAAGCAGATTGCATTCATAGTAGGCATTATTTGAGGTTTAAAGCTTTGTTGTAAATTTTCAAATTGTTGAGCGCTGCATTTTCCCATTTGAGATTATTCACTTCTTCGGCGCCCTTTTTGCTGAATAACTGATGTAAGGTGTCATAATGCAAAAGTCCGTAGATTGCGTTCGACATGGCATCAATATCCCAAAAATCAACTTTCAAAGCATGTTCTAAAATTTCAGCACATCCCGATTGATTGGAGATTACAACGGGGACGTGAGCACGCATGGCTTCGAGCGGCGAAATGCCGAAAGGCTCGGAAATGGAGGGCATCACATATACATCACTCATCATAAACATTCGATCTACATCCAGCCCTTTCAAAAATCCGGTAAAATGAAATTTAGTCCCTATTCCTAATTCGGCCACACGGCGAACGACCTTATTCAACAAGTCTCCCGAACCGGCCATCACAAAACGGACATTGTCGTCTTTTTGCAAAATACGATGTGCGGCCTCAACAAAATATTCAGGGCCTTTTTGAAAGGTTACACGTCCTAAAAAGGTTACGATTTTCTCCTTGACGTGTTTTTCGTTAACGATTTTCTTGGCATAGTGAATAGGTTCAACAGCGTTGTAAACCGTGAAAACCTTACTTGGATCAACGCCGTAGCGCTCGATAACAATTTGCCGTGTGAGATTACTCACCGTCATCACCTTGTCGGCAGCGTGCATGCCCCTGCGCTCAATATCGTATACTACTTGATTCACATTTTCGCCCGAACGGTCAAATTCCGTTGCATGAACGTGAATGACCAAAGGCTTGCCCGATGCAGCTTTGGCAGCAATGCCGGCTTCGTAGCAAAGCCAGTCGTGGGCGTGAATCAAATCATAGTCGTGTTGCTGGGCAATGGTACTTGCAACCATGGCATACTGCTTCACTTCGTCCATCAAATTGCTTTGATATTTTCCGGAAAAAGTAAACTTGCGTTTATAAAAACTATCGCTGTTGAACTCGCTTGCCGAAGACTTGTTTTCTAAACGCAGATAATCCTCAAAACCCATATAGGGTACGAGGTTTGAGCCTACTTCGATATAAGTCAAATTGCGCCAGTAAGTTTGGTATATTTTATTTCGATAATCAATTTCTATTCCACTTGCATCAACAATTCGCGCTACGGAATGATCTTCATCACCGTATGCTTTCGGAACCACAAAAACAACTTCAACCCCTTGCTTCAGCAGGCCTTTGGCCAAACCGTAACAAGCCGTTCCTAAGCCTCCCGTAATATGAGGCGGAAATTCCCAACCAAACATCAGAACTTTCATTTCGTACAGGTTTTTAAAAGTTGATGAATGCGCAAGAGTGCGCCAACACTCCATGCTTGAGAAATAGCTCCATTTGGGCGATGGGGAGGATCGGCATTGTAGATTTCGGCAATAGAACCTACGCAATATTCCGAAATAGTTTGTGCAAATCCATGATAAAGTTGATGGATAAAATCTAACTTTGCAGTCTTATATATATTGATGTAGCCTTGAACGAAAAATGGTAACTGCCAAACCCAAACCGTGCCTTGATGATAAGCTAAATCACGTTGTACGGCGTTGCCTTCATAAACAGGTTTGTAATATTCGTGCTTGGGCGAAAGCGTGCGAAGTCCGCGTGGGGTCAGTAATTCTTGGCGTACTTTTTCCAAAACCAACTGCGAAATTTTATTGCTGATGGGCGAATAATGAAGACCGACGGCGATGATTTGATTGGAACGTACAGAAAAATCTTGATAATCGCCATTCACACAATCGGCCAAATAGCCTTTATCTTTACACCAAAAGGTTTCTTTAAAAACTTCGGGAAATTGGTCGGCCAATGGCTTCCATGCTTTGACGAATTTAGTATCTTTGGCCAATGCTGCTGTTTCAAGAGCAAACATGATAGCGTTATACCAAAGCGCATTCACTTCAACCGGCATGCCGTTGCGTGGTGTAACGGGACTACATTCGAAAAAAGCATTCATCCACGTGAGGGCTTCTTGTTCGGAACCGCCCGAAATTAGACCGTTCGGAAGCATATGAACAGAATGGTACGAACCATTCTTGTACATATTCAATATG
>JAITVC010000084.1 GCA_031286005.1 Bacteroidales bacterium | reverse complement strand
TCATTAGGCAAAGGTTCGTTCAGCTTTATTTGTCCGAACAAGATTAGCGGACATAGCGCTAATACTAAAAGCAATTTTTTCATTGTTATGTTATGTTTTGTTTTTTGCATTAATCTGTTATCGGATTAAGTTCCCAATCCGGATGATATATAGTGGCGCCCGGATATAACTGACGTAGATACTTGTTGCTATTAGGCACAAGCGTGAATGTGCCTTCGGGAGTTACGTGAGTAACGGTCTTATGAAGACGCGAATCTGCATCTTTGTTCAAACGTTTAAGGTCGGTTACACGGAAGCCCATAAACGCCAACTCGCGACGACGTTCTTCCAGAACAAATTTCAGAACTTCAAAAGCATCATTACCGCAATCTGCTAACGTTTTATCCACAATGGTGCCGGTTGTAAAACGTTTTTCGCGTAAATCATTTACATCGTCAAGTGCTGCTTGAAGTTGGCCTGCACGTGCGTTACACTCTGCTCGGATGAGATACATTTCGGCCGTACCGGGTCCAATATTGAATTGATCCCCGCGCAAACGTATCTTAAGGCCGTACAACTGTTCGCAATTTATACTGGGTCTACCCGACGCATACCAAAATTGATAGCGCTTGTCGTTGGCTTGGTCAAATAACTCTCGCAGTTCTTCTGACATACATACGTTTGCTGCTGTTCCTAATCCATAAGGACTTACAAATGTGCGTGCCAAGATAGTTTCCGGATGTTCGTTGGCATTAGGAACCGGTGAATTATCTAAATTTAAAACCCAATCAACTGAAAGACCGGAAAGACCTGTATAAGGACTTGGGGGGTCAACGGGTGCAATTTTCTGACCATTAAGGTCAACCAAAGTACTGTTATAGCCCAATGCCTCATCGGCATATTCAAGGGCTGTCTCGTAGTTGCCCATGGTTAGATGAACTCTTGCCAAAAATGCAATAGCACCCGGGTAGCTGGCTCTAAATTTACCAAGTACCGGTGTTTGAGGCAGATCGGGCAAGGCTTGTTCCACATCGTCTAAAATACGATCGTAAACTTCTTTTACCGTACTTCTCGGCACAGAAGTGGTTACATCCGGATGTAAGAACATGGGAACCCCCGGTTCTGTTGCTGCTGTTGTCGCATCGTAATGCCGGGCATAAATATTAACCAAACCATAAAAATCTA
Source organism: Bacteroidales bacterium (assembly GCA_031286005.1). The sequence goes on along the minus strand of JAITVC010000084.1, from coordinate 3,816 downwards.
TGGCTCGTTGCAATAAAGCCTCTGCCCTTAACGAACGTTTTTTGGCTTCCGTGCCGCCTTCGGAAGTCATAACATATTCAATTACTGTATTGAAATGCAGTATACTTCGGTGTGTCTGTGTCCACATCATATCACTGTCTACTGCCTCGAAAGGAACCGGATTAAACTTGAAGATTCGCCTAACCACATGGTTCATACCATTAGGATTGGCAGACATATACAGGTCTGTCGCCGATCCCGATCCGTCCGACGGCAGAGCAGCATCATCGGATAGATAATCTTGAAAATGGCAGAAATAACCCTGTATCACATTATTAAGCATGCCTTCATAATGATCGACAGTTTCAGGAATCACATTACCTTTTGGCTTTATGTCAAGAAATTTTTTGCAAGACGCAAATCCAAGGAAAACCAACACCGTTATCACTAATAATAAATATCTTGTATTCATAGTTTTTTGTTTTTAGAAGGTTAAATTAAGTCCAATCATATAGCACGGCATCATAGGATTACCCAAAGCATTCATTTCGGATCCTCGGCTATAACTTATTTCCGGATTGATACCTTGCGAATTCCGAACCCAAAGAAATGGGTTAGTTACTTGGAAGGTCGCTCGTGCGGAAGTAAATAAGCGTTGTCCAAACAGCGTGTTAGGGATGTCGTAGCCTAAGGTTATATTTCTAACCCGAACATAATCGGCTTTCAAAACATTGTTGGTGTTAGAATTCCACATATAACTATACAACCCTCCCGGATTTGAAAAAAGAGGTGCCGGCATTACTGCCGTGGCTTCATCACCCGGTTTCCGCCAAAAATTCATCACCCGATGGTCCATATTTTGTTCGAAATCCGTTTGAGTAAAATCAATTCCCGGCAAAACATCCCGCATCACATGACCTCCATTGGCAACGATTTGTACGCCTAAAGAGAATCTTTTGTAAGTAAACGTATTGGAAAAACCAATCGTCCATTTCGGAACCTTTGTACCGCTATAAATCAAATGACCGATATTATCGGATAAATTGACCACTCCGCCGGGGCTTGTAACCAAATTACCGTCTTGGTCAAAAATCATAATACTTCCATCAAACGGATTTAGCCCCGCCCACCGGAAACTATACAGCGCTCCCATCGGATCGCCAACTTTATAAATACCATCGTTGTTGGTGTTAGTTGTTAGTGATTCTACGCCCTGTTCAATGTTCGTAACCTCATTTTTATTGTAGGAAAAGTTGAACATGGTTTGCCAACTAAAATCTTTGCTTTTAATATTCGTAGAGTTAAGTCCTAATTCAAATCCACGATTGTAAAGACTACCGAAGTTCATCATAACTGCATTGCCCGGTGCGCCAAGAGATGGATCTACGGCACGCATAGCCAAGAGGTCGGTAGAATTACGATTGTAAAATTCGATAGAACCGCTTAAACGGTTTTTTAACATCGCAAAGTCAAACCCCACGTTAAACACATCCGTGCGCTCCCATCTCAAATTTTCGTTGGGAAGCGCTGCAATAGTATAGCCCACTACACCGCCCATACCTTGGTTCTCTTGAGGTGCAATTTGAAGAAATGGACCAAAATCACGATTCACATTACCGGTAATACCGTAAGTTACTCTGAAGTCAAGCATATTTAACCACGAAAGGCCTTTCATAAACGTTTCAGAAGCCATACTCCATTTTCCACCCACCGACCACATTGGCAAATAGCTTTGCGCTGCACCCAACATATCCGCATCATCGTATCGAGTGCTAAAAGTTAAGGCATATTTCCCGTCATACGTGTAGGCCCCATTACCATAGAATGAAACATAACGGTGAGAAACTTCGCCATAATTATTATTACCTATTTCGCTATAGCTATATTGACCGCTTAAGGCTTGTGTGCCGGTAAGACCAAGCAATTGCGTTACATCAAAACTTTTAAAAAGAAGGGTTTGATCGTCGTACCCCATACGGTGCGTATTCGTAATATATAAATTCTCTGCGCGCCACTCCGTTCCGGCAATAGCCGTTATCGCATGTTTTTTAGCAAAGGTGCGGTCGAAGTTGAATTGACCGCGTAAAGTCCAATCATTTTGATTAGCACGCAGTTCTCTAAGGTCGCCGCCTTCCGGTCTATATCTCGTGTAAGTGCCGTTAGCATCTGAAACAGAAGAGGTTGCATCATTCACATCATGACGAACAACATAACTCATTCCATCATAAACCGTTTTGGTATAGGTATTGTCGCGTTCGGTTTGATACCCTACTTTTAAGTTCAGTCCTTCCATCAACTTAAAAGTAAATCCGCCTTGTGCACGAATCAATGTATAGGTATTCCTCATACTCGCACGGCCCATTTCCGTAAGCGGATTAGATGTTTCATCATAAAGCCCCAACCCAACTAAACGGTCTATTTCAGATTGAGATTTTTGTCGATAAACCGATATTAAATTTCCGTTTTCATCCTTCAGCATATTATAAGGCAAAGAAGTCAAACTGCCATAACCTAAATACGACAATCCGCTCACTCCGGGAACTGATTCCTCATTTTTAAATTGAGCAAACAAACTTGCATCAACAGTAACCCATTTCGCCAAATCAATCTCTGTTTTTAAATTGATATTCACAGCATCGTTATGATTTTCCAACTCATTAGTGTTGCTCCGTTTATAGTCAAGAGAGGTAAAAAACCGTTGTTTATCGTTACCTCCTCTGGCCGAAACGCTATGACGTTGTTCCATTTTCGGACGAAGCAATAAATCTCTCGCCTGATCGGCACTATTCAAACCTCCCAAACGATTCAATTCGGCATTTAACTGCGCTTCAGTTATCAATCCGTTTTGATGAGCAAGCAAAGCCTCAACAGCAAGCGGTTTAGCATATCGGTTATCATTGAGTATTAATCCACTGCCATTTGTGCCTATATTAAACATGTCTTGCTGAAAATCTACCAATTGACCGGTATTCATCAAATTGTGATTCTTATAATTCGGAATCGGCGTTATGAAAAACGAGCTACTCGCATCAACCGTTGTTTTTCCTTGGTTGCCTTTGCGCGTAGCCACCACAATTACACCGTTAGAACCTCTAACCCCATAAATAGACGCCGCAGAAGCATCTTTTAGCACGGTTATGCTTTCAATGTCATTAGGATTTATCTGATTGATATCTTCAACAGGAAACCCATCAACCACAAACAACGGGGCTGTTTCCGCATTCAACGAAGAAACCCCACGAATAGACGCAATTGATCCATCCGGATTAACGAAAACGCCCGGAATAGCACCCTCTAATTTTGAGCCCACATTAGGCTCCAATCTGGATCTAAGAACGTCCTGCGATACTTTCCCAAACGCTCCCGTAGCCCGTTCTCTGGATAAGGTTTGGTAGCCGGTAACTACAACGCCTTCCAGCGCAGTAACAACCGTTTTCATCCTCACATCAACAACTCCGCCTGCCGGAATAGGCAGTTCAATCGTTTCGTAGCCCATAAAGTCAAAGATGAGTGCTGTTCCTTCTGACGGAACATCAATGGAATACATGCCCTCCATAGACGTTGTAGTGCCCACAAAGGTTCCTTTTACACGAACCGTAACCATAGGTAGTGTTTCGCCCGTAGCATCGTCTATTACAGTTCCCGTAACTTGCTTTTGCCCAAAGGCAAAACTTGCTCCAAGCAGCATAAAGGCCAAAAGCAAGGGCTTTTTTAGGTTTTTCTTCATAGAATTTGTATTTCGATTTTTTTACTTTCGTAATGCAAAGATAATATCAAAAATACAATTTATGAAATATAGTTTAATCAAATTGCGCAATTTGATTAAAATTGTAGGGG
>JAITVC010000174.1 GCA_031286005.1 Bacteroidales bacterium | reverse complement strand
CAAGGTCTTTGGCTATCTTATCGGCATCAAGCATCACGTGTTGAGGAATTTTTTTCACTTCCGCCAAAACGGTTTCCGGTTGTGGATAGTTTGGCACATTAATGAACGGCTCCGTACTGGTGATGACCCAGCCATCTTTGGCCAACCAAGGTGTATAACGCAGGGCTTCCATTGGTTCCACAGAGATAATCAAATCCGCTTTACCTTCCGGAATCAAATCCGAAGCAATAGGGTTATCCGAGATGCGAAGATGCGATTGCACATCGCCACCACGTTGGCTCATGCCGTGCACTTCGGCTTGTTTGAGGTGCATGCCGAGTTCAACGGCCGCCGCACCAATGATTGTAGCGATAGAGAGAATACCTTGTCCACCCACGCCGGCTAAAATGATGTCTTTTTTCATATTATTTGTTATTTATTTTCTTTTTTACCTGAATTGAATTTTACCAATTTTTGCCAATCAATACAACCATCATCCAAACAAAATTCATCAATAAATTCTTTAGTGAATTTATTCTGCATTTGCGAAAATAGTTGTTGAAACTCATCATTCCGTTCTTTAGCTCTCATGGCTAAAGGCTCTATAATATCTAAATAAAGATTATCGTTTCCTGAAATTAATGCCCAAAAGTTTTGTCCACAATATTTAAAATAGTCTCCCTTATCAGGATTATTATCCACTCCATAGCAACATCCATTAACCGCTATAATGTTCAAGTTTGAATTATTACTGGTGCGTAATGTTTTTTTTGCTTTAGAAAAATCTTCTCGCATTTTTTTTACCTGGCTCGAATTACCCCAATTAGGGCCAGATTTGATGGATACAATGTAGCGAATATCATTCTTGTCAAATTCCAAATCAACTCCTGTAACCGCAGATTTCCTACCATTTAATGTTTTGGATGAAACAAAAATAGCCAGCCCTTCCAACCAATCTCCAAACATAGTTTCCTCTGCGGAAGACAGATATGCATTGGTTAGATTTCTCACTATATCATCTGCCGTCAGCATATATTTCGCTCGAAATAAATAAGGATTCTTTTTCTTTAAAACATTTTTTAGTTTCAAAGTTTTCAACTTATTAATTCGGCTATCGTGAAAAGACTTGATATGCTCTTCTACGTAATGCGTAATTTCATCTACGAGCTTTTGATTTCTTTTCATTTTTCTTTGTTTTGTATTCCATTTCAGGCTCACAAAATGCCATTTGCCCAAAATTCATATTATTTTTGATCATTTCCACATAGTCTGAAACAATTTCAATTCCAATGGAATTTCGCCCCATGCGTTTTGCAACAAACAACGTTGTCCCTGAACCAGCGAACGGATCTAAAACCGTATCACCATCTTTTGTAAATAATTTAATAAACCATTCCGGTAATTCTTCAGGAAATGCGGCACTATGATTTTTATTCTGACAAACCGTAGCAAAATTCAATACATTGTTAGGATAAACTAAATCTCGACCTATCCAATTGGAAATATTCTTGCCAAATCCACTGCCGTTTTTGGAATTATCTCGCATTTTGTCGGTTTCGCTCAATTTTTTCAATCGCCCACTAGCCCAATCTCCCACAGGAACCATTACAGTATCTTGATACATTTCAAATTGCTTGGATTTATTAAATTGCAAACAACGTTCCCAAGAATCACGAAAACGATTTGGCCATTTACCCGGATATGAATTTTTTTTATGCCAAATAAATTCCTCTGTCCACAACCAACCTTGCTTTCGCAAAGCAAGAATAAGTTCTAAAACATACGTGTGTCGTTCGCCATTTTCTGCTTTTTCTTTGATGTTTAGAATAAACGTTCCGGTAGGTTTCAGCACTCTTAAAAGCTCTTGTGATATTGGCAAAAACCAATCTACATATCGATCTGGATTAACTCCACCGTATGTATTTTTCCGTCTATCTGCGTAGGGTGGTGAAGTAACAATTAAATCTATCGAATTGTCAGCAATCTTGGACAATAAACATTCGCTATCCCCACAATAAACATCCATTGTAGGAATATGTAAATAATTTTTCATTGCTAATGCCGGTTGCGCCATATCAAAACTCAAGTCTGCTTATCCCCGTTTCTTCTTCCCAATAGTCTGAATACATTCCCTCTGCGGAATCACCACCGAGATGCCTTTGTATTCTAATTCTTCGGAGATGACTTTTACCATCTCGGCATGGTTTTTCGGAAGCGGTGTAAGGAGGCGGATATGGTCTTTGGCTACACCGAGGCCTTCGCAGATTTGTTGCAAACGACCATAAGCGTGAGAATCTTGACCACCTGTCATTCCTGTAGTGGAATTATCGGCAATGATAACCGTTATTGGCGTGTTTTCTATCACGGCATCCAGTAAACCGGTCATGCCCGAATGGCAGAACGTAGAGTCTCCAATAATCGCCACAGCAGGTTGCAAACCACCGTCCGAAGCACCTTTCGCCATCGTGATGGAAGCACCCATATCTACTGTAGAATAGATGGCATTGTAAGGTGGCAATGCACCCAACGTATAGCAACCAATATCGGCAAACACACGTCCCTTGCTGTATTTCGACAT
>JAITVC010000131.1 GCA_031286005.1 Bacteroidales bacterium | reverse complement strand
ACTTGTATGCCTAAAACCGTTTTTTCAGACAAAATCAATTTTCATGTTAATCTTCCTATCAGTGCAACGATTGAGAGAGAAAAAGATGCCCTTTGCGGAGAAGATTCGGTTATGCTTATAGCGAAAGGAAGCGGAACGCATTACGCTTGGCATACAACGGATGCAGAGGTTGGCGGTAGCATAGCAACAGAAGTAACCGTTAAACCCGCAGCGACGACTAAGTATATCTTAAAGGCTTATGATGCCGATTCGGTTTGTTCGGCCACAGATACGGTAACCATTGAAGTGGGCAACTATATTCCGGTAAGCATAGACCTCGCATTGGTAGGACGTGATAAACCGGAGTATTGCGAAACTACCGATAGTACGTTCACATTTAAGGCCGAGCCAAACAATGGCGGCACATCGCCTACATTCATTTGGTATGTAAATGGTGAAAAACAAAGCGAAACTACCGAACCGACTTATACAACCACCTTATCGGATGGTCAGATTCTGTATTGTGAGATGATGGCTTCGGCGGAGATGGCAGATGCCACTTGCGCAAGCACGTTAGTACAGTCATCGGATATTCGTATTGTGAGACGTCCGCTTCCGGTGGGCACGGCTTGGGGCGATACAACGGTATGCCCGGGACAACCTGCGTTATTATCGGCATCGGGAGGCGATGCTTATGAATGGACTCCGGCCGTTAATCTTTCATCGGATAAAATAGCAAATCCTTTGGCAACCTTGACAGAAACCACAACCTTTGCTGTGAAAATTATAAATGAATACGGCTGTTTTATAGAAATTCCCGATGCTGCTACCGTAACGATTTTGCCAACACCACAGCCGTTGACGGTAACGCTGGAAGCCAGTCAAGATTCATTGTGCCATGGCGAAGAAACATCTTTGCGAGTATCGGCCAATTATTCGGGTGCATTGAAATGGTATGTTGACGATGTAGAACAAAGCGCAACGGGTGCAACGTTGAAACAAGCGTTTGCCAACGGCGCTTCTGTGTATGCATCGCTGCTTGTAAACAATGTAACCTGCTTGTTTGATAACGACAAACGTTCCAATGTTTATGTGGTTAAAACATTTGCACCGCCAAGCGTTGAATTGGCCAAGCGTTACGACACCATTTGCCAATTTGATACCCTTGAGGCTTCGGCCACAACGAGCGGAAAAGGATTGCTTTGGTCGCCAAACTATGCTATCAACACAACATCCGGCGAGACCGTGAAACTATCGCCGCCGATGGATTATACGTATTACGTTCAAGGTCGAATTGGCAACTGCTTATCCATTGCCGATACCTTGCGAATGAAAGTTATCCGTGCACCGGAAAACCCAATTGTGAACAGCGATGTGCTTTGCGACCAAAATACGACCTTGTTGGCCGTCTTAAATCCGGAAGCCGATGTGGACTATCGTTGGTATTTGGCCGAAAACAACGGCCTTTTGACCACAGGCGTTGAGTATGAAGCCGAGCCGGGAGATTATGTCGTGGTGGCGGTTAATGCCAACGGATGTAAAAACCCGCTTTCGCTGAATGTAACCGTTGAAGAAGGTGTATTGCCGCAAGCCTTAATCGGCATGCCCGCAGAAGTCTACATGCGAACGCTTATTCCTTTCGCAAACGAAAGCGAGAATTGGGACCAAAGTTATGCCTCTTGGCGATTTAGCGATACATCGGCTCCGCAAGAAGATACAGCCGAAATTATGTATCATGCCTATGCCAACGTTGGCCGGCAAACCGTTGTGTTGACAGTTACCAATGCCGATGGCTGCCAAGATACGGTAAGCGTCCAATTTGAAGTAATTCCGCAGATGACCGTTGGCGTTTGGGTGCCTTCCGCATTCAAACCGTCATCTTCAAATGCCGAAGATCAAGTGGTAAAAGTGTACGGCGAAACTATCAAGACCGTTGAGTTCACAATATTTACTTTGGATGGCCGACAAGTGTTTTCTACCCGTCAATTGAACCACGGTTGGGACGGTCGATACGGCGGTTCAGATATGCCCACAGGCAATTATACCTACCATGTTAAGGCACAATTGACCAACGGGCAAGACATTGTTAAATCGGGTAGCGTAGCCCTAATTCGATGAGATTTTGTTGGATAATATGTATACTAATGGGAAGTCTGTTTGGCCTGCAAAGCATGCAAGCCCAAACAGATTTCCCGTTATCCGTAGTTACGTCGCCATTGTTGCAAGTGAACCCGGCAAGCGCAGGATTGTTTAACGACGAATTCAGATTACAAACGTATTTCAAAAGTCAAGCCGACCGCTCGCTTTCGGGCAGTGGAATCAAAGGCACGGGCGTTTCGGCCGATTACAATTTCATTGATCTAAATATGGGACTTGGCTTGATGTTGTACTCCAATTCTGTGGATAAATCCGCTTTGCGTGATGTCAATGTTTCGGTGTCTTATGGCTATCGAATGCAATTGGGCAAGCGCAGTTTGCTCTCGTTTGGTTTGCAAACCGGCTTGAAACAAGTGAGTTTCTCGATGGCCGAACTGACCTTCGGCAGTCAATACGACCCTACGTATCAAGGTGGATATAATCCCGACATGCAGCCCGACATTGGCGTTTATCGCAATGTGAATAGTTTTGACCTCTCGGTTGGCGGTTGGTGGCTGAATTATTTGAATGAAAAAACGGTACTCAATATGAAGTTGGCAGCCTTTCATCTCACTCCCATGAGAATAGGTTTCCTTACGGAAAACGCTTCTCTCAAACCCAAATTCGTAGCCAATGCCACTGCTCGCTACACAAACAATGATATTAATTGGATTCCGTCCGTACTTCTGGTTTCACAAAACAAGCACAACTACGCCGAAGTAGGCGTAACCTCGCAATATCAAGTAGAAACATCGACCCAATCCGTCAGTCTCGGCGTTTACTACCGAACGCCCAACGTTCTCATCCCAACGGTAGGCATAAGCTATGGCGATTTCTCTGCCAATATCAGTTTTGAATACTACATGGGCAACAGTTATCCCAATATTTTTAACATCAGTTTGTTTTATTTGCCCCAGAGTACGAGGAGTACGGGGCTGATAGAGGATTTTCAAGAGTTTTAAGCCTAAAAAAGGCTTCTCCCGTTGGTCGTAGTTTTGCCACAAGGATGTTCGGCGGCAGTTCCGACCGCCGTCGTTACTATCATAGCAAGTTCTACTTGCTGCTGTTTGATTGATATGTTCATGTTTTGTTCTCATCGTTTTGTTTAAGATAGATAGAATCTATCGAGATAATCCGACGGCGATGGAATCGCCGCCGAACGGCTTAATCACAACCTGCGCTCATCGAGGAAGGTAAAAACAAAATGCTTGTACTAAACGCTATACGTGCAAAATTGGTCGCCAGAATGTTCGCCGTTATTAAAAATAACAGACCTTATGAAAAAAATTATGTATTTTGCTTGCAAATATCATAAGAATAACAGGGAAAAACTATTTATTTGATTTGCACCAAACTTTCTGCTTTCTTTTCTCCACGATAAAATAGAATTAATTTATACTTTCCTTTTGGGTATTGCATATATCTTAAATCACATTCCACTGCAATTTGTTTTTCGCTATTTGGAGGTATTATATATTTTGTTTTTTCAACATTGAATTTAGGATTAACATCCATAGGAACAGAGATATGAACTATATCAGGAATAGAATCTTGCAAGGTTAGTATTGTCCAATAGTTACCCATAAATAATGGAGGAGCTCCGTATGGATAATAGTCGTCCGAAAAATTGTCAATTTCAATATCTTCTTCTCCTGTATTTTCAATAAATATATTGAACTTTGATATATATCCATTTCTCAACGTATTTTTAGCCTCAAAATGAAATATTAACTCCCCAGACATAGAGTTAAAAACACAGAAAATGAAAAAAATACTATAAATAATTATCTTTGACATATCAAAATACCTTTTAGAAACCAAACGGATAACGAAGCATTAGAAATTCAAAATATTCTTCCTTCAGAAGCATCCAGCTGGCGCGGACGTCCACGTCCGTGTCTGTATAAATCTTTCATATTTTTCAAAATCTTTCATCTTATTATAATCACATCTAACAATCCTTTTCCGTCTGCATAATCAATTGCACTGCTATATACATATTGTTCCGGCGAAAAAACAATTCCTTCTTCGACTGGATTTTGATGTATATAATCTAATTTTTGGTAAATAACTTTGTTGCTCCATACTTCGATTGGATGACTGCCTGATTGCCAAAATTGATGGTTAGGATTGGCAATGTCAAACATCGGCAATAGCCATTCTTTACGGCTTTCTTGCGGATTTTCATCTATTGCTTTCAGTATCATCTTACTTGTATATGTTTTGAAATTACGTAAAATATTTTGCAGTAAAAAACCATCTTTGGCTCGAATAATCATGTGAACATGGCTACTCATAATGCACCATGCAAATACTTCTAATCCTTTATTTTTCAGACAATATGCCAAACTTTCTACCAAGATATTTTTATAGGCATTACGTATAAAAACATCAACCCAATCTTTTACAGAAAACGTTACAAAGTAGGCTCCGTCAGGATTGAAAAATTTATATTTTGTGCTCATGTTCAATTGTTTTTGTTATTATCGGCACGAACGTGGACGTTCGCGCCAGCGGGGAGATTAAAAATAAAATATGTTTCATTACCATGTTCCGTTATTTGACCAAAACTATTTTTCAGATACCATTATTAATTCGTCATAATGACATATAAAATGATACATTGGATGCCCTGAGTAATCTCTTTTAATAAATTCAATAATTAAATCATTAAAAACACCCATATCGCAATTCCCTGAAATCATTCTTGCAAGAGGTTCCGCTTCATCCCATAGCATGTCTTCAATTTGGGAAAAATTGTCAAAACGGCGGTATTTATCTATTGGAAGAATTTTAAAATCCAGAGTTTTAGTCGTTGCGTTTTCAATTATTATCACAGGACACCTTATTTCAGGAAAATACATTTCTTCTCTTAGGTTTTTAGTATAAATTAATACCGTATCAGCATTCGTTATTGATTTGATATTTTCTTTGAGAATTTCAATGTCAACAGAACAATTTAATTCAAGAGGAGGTGTGGTATTAGAAACACATCCAAACATTAAATACTCAATTATTATAATATAAAATATTTTTTTCATTTTAGCGGTTCAATAAGTAAAACAATGCGTTAATTCTATGCATATCATAGATAGTATTATCTCTTCCTGTCCAACCCCCGTTGGCCGCAGGTTGTAATGCAGATGTTCGGCCGAGACTCCACGCCTCGGTCTGTCTATTATTGTAGGTTTTACCTGCATTTTCATATATTTGTATTTTTTCTTTCATTTTTTAATATCGCAGGCAAAGCCTGTTGGATATATTCAACTGATTCACAGCCTCATCCGAACGGGAGTCATCTTTCTTTAAGCGGGCTCTCTCTAAATTGTATATTTCTAATAGGAATAAACCCATAGCCAAAACCTCTTTTTTTTATATCACATCGAAACGATTGGAAAATTCCAGAATATTTACCATGAGAACGAAGAACTAACGATGCTGGATAGCTTGAATTTATGCAATTTACTTGATGATTATGGAATCTGTCAATACTACGATTGATATTTTTTATTTCATTTCGGTTAAGTTGTCTTGTAGAATCTGAATAAACTATTGTAGGGGTATGTCCTTGTGCAAAAGAAATTACAGAGAGATATAATGTCTGAGAATGCCCACAGTATTGATAGATGTAATATTGAGAACTTTTGTTATAAGAATTGTTATATATACGGCCGGGAATTACCATAATCCACAAAGAATCCGATTGAACCAAAAGTCCATTTTGTTCCAAGACATTAATAAGATAGGACGTTTTAACTTGTGCAAAAAAAACATCACGAAAAACATCCTCTTTTTCATTTGCAAAAAGATTGAAAATAGTATCTGCTTTTTCAGAAAGAATCGTTGTGGTGTGACGAATTTCGAAGTATACAACGTGGCGAACTTTTTTGAATTTTTTTTCTTCAATTTTTTTTTCAAAATGATAGATAGACCTAATTTCCGGATCTGAAAGGATACTATCAATATTTACATTTTGTTTGGAACGAGTGATTATTTTATGACGAACTTCAACTGTATACAATTCGGGCACCCAAGTCCTTTTTTCTAATGTTTCCATCCATCCCCGATATTTAATGATTAATTCGGAAGAATTTCTATCAATACTTGCATCCGAAAAGACAAGATCGCTTCCGGGATTAAATTCTTTAATAACATCACAAACTGTGTCTCCCGACAAAACTACAATTCGTTGAAGTGTGTCGATATAATATGTCTGCACTTCCGGCATTTCTTGCGAATACCCCATTTTGCAGAATACACACATTGCAAAAAATATAATTGGTTTTACCATTCTCGCCAAGAAAATAAATTTGAAAGTCTATTAATAGGATAATTGTGGTATCTGTAACCAGAAATCACAATCTTTTCAACATTTGTCATTGGATTATAAATTATTTGATTCCCAACAATTCTTGCACCTTCCATATAAACTTCATTTCCTACTGTTGAGAGATTGGTGGGTTGGAGTTCGTAACTAATTCCGGATACAAAGATAAGCGTTTTTTTTGAATTAAGCAACATTTTTTAGTTTTGTAAATTCGTCAATGGTT
>JAITVC010000062.1 GCA_031286005.1 Bacteroidales bacterium | reverse complement strand
ATTACGACACCAACCGTGTTGGTAACATCGGAAAAGCAGTAACCGTTTACACAAATGGAAAAACCGATCGCCTTACTCTTCGCATTGCCGGTAACGTAAATCCTAAACAAAACTAAAATTTATACATGCCAACTATCTCCCAAAAGGCTATTCAAATGCCTGCTTCCCCTATTCGGAAGCTCGTTCCGTATGCCGAAGAAGCCAAAAAGCGCGGTGTTCACGTTTATCACTTGAATATCGGACAACCCGATATAGCATCGCCGGAAGGTGCGCTTAAAGCGGTTCGTGAAAACAATCTTAAATTGCTGGAATATAGCCATTCCGCAGGAATATTATCCTACCGTAAAAAGTTGGCTAAATATTACCAAGACAAACATATTGATGTTGATGAAAACGAGATCATCATTACCAATGCTGGCACAGAAGCCGTTTTATTTTCATTTCTGGCTTCTATGAATCCGGGCGATGAAGTGATTATACCGGAACCGTATTACGCGAATTACAATTCGTTTGCTGTTTATGCCGGTGTTAAAATTGTTCCGATTGTATCTAAAATTGAGGATGGTTTTGCGCTTCCCCCCATCAGCGAATTTGAAAAAGTGATTACGCCCAAAACCAAAGCTATTATGGTTTGTAATCCGGGAAATCCTACGGGCTACCTTTACACACGTTCTGAAATTGAACGCTTGGGCGAATTGGTCAAACAATATGATTTGTTCTTATTGTCGGACGAAGTATATCGTGAGTTTTGCTACGATGGAGCCGAACATGTGTCTGCGCTTCATATCAAAGGATTGGATGAACATGTAATTCTTTTGGACTCCGTATCAAAACGCTATTCCGCTTGTGGCGCACGTATCGGTACATTCATTACGAAAAATAAAGAATTGTACGCCGCTGCAATGAGATTTGCGCAAGCACGATTGAGTCCGCCGACTTATGGCCAGATTTTCTCCGAAGCCGCCTGTGATACTACTCCGCAATCGTATTTCGACGCAGTAGTTGCAGAATATACCAAACGGCGCAATATCGTAGTGGAAGCCATCAACAAAATGGACGGCTGTTTTTGCCCAAATCCGAAAGGGGCATTCTACGCTGTAGCCCGCTTGCCTATCGACGATTCTGACAAATTCTGCCAATGGCTTTTGGAAAAATTTGAACACAACAAACAAACTGTGATGTTAGCGCCTGCAACAGGCTTTTATGCCACAAAAGGCGCTGGAAAGAACGAAGTGCGTATCAGTTACGTTTTGAACGAGAACGACCTTCACAACGCAATGGAGTGTTTGGAATTAGCATTGAAACAATATAATAAAAAATAACATGGCAACAAAAAAAACAACAGCCAAAAAGGACACATCGAAAAAAGCAGTTGCACCAAAAGCAACTGCATCAAAAACGGCCGTAAAAACGGCTGGATTGAAAGCCAAAACCGGTTTCAGAATTGAATCTGACTTGTTGGGCGAAAAATATATTCCAACAGAAGCTCTGTATGGCGTGCAAACCTTGCGCGGTATAGAAAACTTCGATGTTAGTGGAAAATATCATGGCGATTATCCACATTTTATAAGCGGTTTCGCAATCACCAAATGGGGTGCTGCGGAAGCCAACTATAAAATGAAGTGAATCTCGAAAGAGCAACGCGACAGTATTATTCTGGCCTGCAAAGAACTCTTGGATGGCAAGCATTACGAACATTTCCCTGTGGATATGATGCAAGGTGGCGCCGGTACTTCGGCCAACATGAATGCGAACGAAGTTATCGCAAATTTAGCATTGAAACACATGGGCAAAAAGCCCGGGCAATACGAATTTTGCTCGCCGAATGACGTTGTGAACTGTTCTCAGTCAACAAATGATGCCTATCCTACGGCTATTCATTTTGCATTGTATTTGTATCATCAAGACTTTATCATTACATTGAATTATTTGGTAGACGCATTTGAAAAGAAAGCCAAAGAGTTTAAAAATGTGATTAAAATGGGACGCACGCAATTGCAAGATGCCGTGCCGATGACATTGGGACAAACCTTTCAAGGTTTTGCAGATTTGTTGAAAAGCGAATTGCGCAAATTAGACTTTAATGCTAAGGATTTCTTGGAATGCAACATGGGGGCAACAGCAATCGGAACCGGTATCTGCTCTGAGCCGGGTTACAGCGAGTTGTGCGTAAATGAATTGAAAAAAATTACCGGTTGGGAAGTCCATTTGGCCAAAAACTTAGTGGAAGTAACATCCGATACCTCTTGCATGGTTGGCTATTCAGGCATCTTGAAACGTTTAGCAATTAAACTCGGAAAGATTTGCAACGATTTGCGTTTAATGTCCTCAGGTCCTCGTTGCGGCTTGGGCGAAATCAACCTTCCGCCGATGCAACCGGGGTCTTCAATTATGCCGGGTAAAGTGAATCCCGTAATTCCAGAAGTCGTAAATCAAATTTGTTTCCGTGTCATTGGAAATGATTTAACAGTTACTATGGCTGCCGACGCTGCACAATTGGAGTTGAACGTAATGGAACCAGTGATTATATATTCACTTTTTGAATCGTTAGAATGGTTGATGAGCGGTTTCGTTACTTTACGTGAACTTTGTATCGACGGTATTACCGCAAACGAAGAACACTGCAAAAAAATGGTGTTAAACAGCATTGGTATTGTTACAGCCTTGAATCCGCATATCGGTTACAAAAATTCCACTAAAATTGCGAAAGAAGCTCTCGAAACAGGCGCTTCTGTGTATGATTTGGTAATTGAGAAGAAAGTCTTAACCAAAGCGCAAGTGGACAAAATTCTGTCGCCGGAAAATATGATTAAACCAACTAAATTCAAGGTTTAAATCAAACTAAACAAGTAAAACGCAAACGGCAGTCGAAATTCGGCTGCCGTTTGTATATTATTAGAAAATCTATCTCAATTAATTTTGAAACGTTAGCAACACGTTTTCCATTTTCTGCCGGATTTCGTTGTTGCATAAATTCCCGATACTTCCTTCGTGGGTATGCACTACGTTTTTCTCGGCTTTGAATGTTCCTTTGGCAACCTCCTCGCCTACTTGACGATATGCATCGCGAAACGATACATCTTGCAACACACGTCGATTCACTTCCTCTACCGTAAATAAATAATCATATTTAGAATCGCTCAAAATAGTTTCGTTGACCAGAATGTGCTGTAGCATAAATTCGCCCACAATCAAACAATTTTTCAATTCTTCTATCGCCGGAAATAATGCGTCTTTCAGGAGTTGGTAGTCGCGGTGATAGCCATGAGGAAGGTTGGTTGTCATTAAATTCAGTTCATTGGGAAGATTTTGCAGACGGTTGCATTTACTGCGGATAAGTTCAAACACATCAGGATTCTTCTTATGCGGCATAATGCTTGATCCGGTCGTAAGTTCGTCTGGAAAGCGAACAAAACCGAAATTCTGGCTCATAAACATACAAATATCTGCCGCAAAATGATTTAATGTTGATGCTATTGATGCCATGCCGAAAGCCATTGCTTGCGTGGCTTTCGTGCGGCTGATCTGTGCTGCGATGCTATTAAAATGCAGCGTTTCAAACTCCAATAATTGCGTTGTCATCCTACGATTCAACGGAAACGAACTGCCGTAACCCGCTGCTGAGCCTAACGGATTTTGATTGGCTATCTTATACGCACTTGCCAATACTTGTAAATCATCCACAAGCGTTTCTGCGTAAGCGCCAAACCACAGTCCAAATGAGGATGGCATAGCAATTTGAAAATGCGTATAGCCCGGCATCAGCACATTTTTATGCGTTTCGCTGAGTGTTTGTAATCTATCAAAGAGTATGAAACACAATTGCGCAATGGCCTCTATTTCCTCTCGCATAAACAACTTCAAATCGACTAAAATTTGATCGTTTCGAGAGCGTCCGGAATGGATTTTCTTGCCGATTTCACCCAGTTGACGTGTAAGCAAAAGTTCCACTTGCGAATGCACGTCTTCCACACCGTCTTCTATGACAAATACACCATTTTCTGCGGTTTTCAAAATGTCCTGTAAAGCTGCGAGCAATTGTTCCATGTCGTCTTGGGTCAATAATCCGATACTTTGCAACATGCGTACGTGCGCCATTGAGCCACGAACATCATGTTTGGCCAGTTGCAAATCCAAAACACGATCGTTTCCGATGGTAAATTGTTCGATGAGTTTATTAGGCTCGAAACCTTTACTCCAAAGTTTGTTCATAGCAAAAATTAATTAAGGAATTTATGTAAAAAATCAATGTATATTTGAATGCCATCTTCAATTTCTTTCAGAAAAATAAATTCATCGGCTTGATGCGAACGGGCGGAATCCCCCACCCCCATCTTAACGGCCGGAAACGACATGCCCACCATATCCGATGTGGTTGGCGACACATAACGGTCAATCCCAAGCGCAATGGCCGTTTGCACCAAAGGATGATTTTCGGCGATGGCAGATGCGGAATGTTTGGTGGAACGTGCAATCACATCCGATTGCAATGCCTTACGAATGAGCGATAAAAGTTCTTCGTTTTTATAAACATCCGTCGGGCGTATATCCACAACAAAACTGCACTCTGCCGGAACAACATTGTGTTGCATGCCGGCATCGATTTGCGTAACAGTGAGTTTTATATCGCCCATTAATGGCGATTTTCTTTCAAATCGTAAGTTTCGCAGTTTATTTATATCGTCCATAGCACGATATAACGCATTATCGCCTTCATTTCTTGCGGCATGCCCTGCTTTGCCATGTGCGACGCAGTCCAGCACCATAAGTCCACGTTCGGCAATGGCGACTTTCATTTGTGTCGGCTCGCCCACAATGGCACAATCAATTTTCGGAAGATGTTGCAACAGTCGTTCAATACCGTTTTCTCCCGTTATTTCTTCTTCTGCCGAAAGTCCTAAAATAAGATTATAATTTATTTTTTTATCATAAAATGCACAAAAGGCTTGAATAAGCACTACTACCGAAGCGCCGGCATCATTGCTGCCAAGACCGAACAACTTTCCATCTTTTTCAACCGGCAAGAATGGGTCTAATGTATACGCTGCTGTTGGGCAAACCGTATCATGATGCGAATTAAGCAACAACGTAGGCTTACTTGCATCAAAATATTTATTACAAGCCCACACGTTGTTCTTCACACGTTGTGTCGGTATGGATTTTGCAGACAAAAAATCAACAAGAATATCGGCTGTTTGGCTCTCCTCTTGCGAGAATGAGGGTGTTGCGATCAGTTGTTTTAATAAATCAATGGCTTCTTTTTTCATTCTTAACTATGAAACAATTGTTCCTTTATGATTTGTCAAATTCTTTGCGTGTTTGATAACTACTCTCTCCACACCCGCGTCGATAGCTTTGTAGGCATTGTCAATTTTAGGAATCATACCACCGGATATAATGCTTTTGGCTTTCAACTTTTGGTATGTTTCTCGTGTAATTTCAAGGATAATACTGTCGTCGTCATCAGGATTGCTCTGCACACCGTCTTTTTCAAAACAATAAATCAAAGATGTCTCAAACTCGTTCGACATGGCAACAGCTAACGATGAAGCCACTGTATCGGCATTGCTATTGAGCAGATTTCCTTTTTGGTCGTGCGTGATGGCACAAAACACCGGAGTAATGTGTTGCCCTAATAAATTTCGCAGAAATACACAATTAATTTGTGCAGGATAAACATCGCCGACCCATCCGAAATCTACCGGTTGCGACGCACGTTTCACAGCAGGTATCACATTCGCATCTGCGCCCGAAAGACCTATCGCATTACATGCCCGTTGTTGCAGTTGTGCTACAATGTGTTTATTGATCCAACCAGCATAGACCATTGTTACTAATTTGAGTGTTTCCTCGTCTGTAACACGTCTACCGTCGTGCATAACTGTTGGAATTGCTAATTTCTCTGATAACCGTGTGGCCAATTTTCCGCCTCCATGTACCAATATTTTCAAGCCGTCTAATGCGGAAAAATCATCTAAGAACTTTTCTAATGCATCCTCGTTATCAATAATGTTTCCACCAATTTTAATGATATGTAATGCTTGTTTCATTGGCTTAAATAATTTTTAAATGTAGTTATAAACCGATCCATTTCTTCCCGACTAATCGTTAACGGTGGCAACAAACGAATGATGTTCGTTCCTGCATTTCCTGTGAAGATATGGTGTTGAAATAACAATTTATCACGTAATTCTTTCATCGCATAAGGCATTTCAATACCAATCATCAAGCCACGTCCGCGCACTTCAACATTTGGCAATTCGCGCAAAACATTGATAGCATAACTCCCGATAGTTCCCGCATTTTCGCACAACCTTTCGTTTTCCATAATTTCTAATACGGCCAACGCCGCTGCACAAGCCAAATGATTGCCGCCAAAGGTTGTACCCAACATACCGTGACGAGGTTTGATATGTGGTGCAATCAACACGCCGCCAATCGGGAAACCATTGCCCATGCCTTTTGCTGTCGTAATGATGTCGGCTTTTATACCAGCCCATTGATGAGCAAAGAATTTTCCGGTACGACCATAGCCGGATTGAATTTCGTCTAAAATCAACACTGCGTTGTATGTTGTGCACAACGTTCGCAGTTGTTTCATAAAATCATCAGATGGCATGAAAATACCCGCTACACCTTGGATGCCTTCGATGATAACCGCTGCATATTGCCCACTTTTCAACTCATGTTCCACAGCATTTATATCGTTCATTGGAACAAATATAATGTTTTCAGTTTCGTTGAATGGTGCGGAAATAGCAGGATTATCCGTTGCCGATACAGCGCCGGATGTGCGACCGTGAAAAGCTTTTTTGAAGACTAATATTTTTTTCTTTCCAGTGTGAAACGAGGCTAATTTCAATGCATTTTCATTCGCCTCTGCGCCTGAATTACAAAGAAATAAAGCATAGTCTTCATAATTGGAAAACTGACCCAGCTTTTCAGCCAATTTCTCTTGTAAATCATTCTTCACAGAATTGGAATAAAATCCGATGCATTGCAATTGTTCTGCAAACATTTTTACATAGCACGGATGGCTATGTCCTACGGAAATTACGGCATGTCCGCCATATAAGTCGAGATATTTTTGGCCTTTATCATCATATACATAACAGCCTTCGCCCTTCACTAAGTTTATGTCCCAAAGTGGGTATACATCAAATAAATTCATAATTAAAACACAATTGATTTTAGTTTTAAACCTTCATTTTCCAGCAAACCGAACATCAAATTCATATTTTGAATCGCCTGTCCCGATGCGCCTTTAATCAAATTATCAATAATACTTGTGATTAAAACATTGTCGCCATGTTTGTCAATATGCAACATACATTTATTGGTATTAATCACTTCTTTCATGCTGATTTCCTGTTTGGAAATGTGCGTGAATGGGTGTATTTCGTAATATTTTGTATACAAGGCAACAATTTCATCTTTCGGCAAATCGCATTTGGTATAAACCGTTGCAAAAATTCCACGTGTAAAATCGCCACGCATGGGAATAAAATTAAGGTTGACGGATTTCCCTTTTTGTGCAGTAGTCAACGTTTTATTGATTTCACCAAGGTGTTGATGCGTGAATGCTTTGTAAATGGAAATATTATTTTCTCTATAACTGAAATGCGTGGTGTCGCTGCGTCCGCGTCCTGCACCGGAAGACCCTGTGAGCGCATTAACATGCACATCGTCGTTCAATAAGTCTTTTTGCGCAAGCGGTAACAAAGCCAATTGAATCGCTGTTGCAAAACAGCCGGGATTCGCAACATTCTTTGCCCGAGCAATTTCATCTTTAAAAATTTCCGGCAAACCATACACAAAATTTCTATTTTGATAAGCCGGCTGAATACGAAAATCACTACTCAAATCAATAATTCTCGTGTGTTCGGCAATCTTATATTTATCCAAAAATTCGGCCGACAAACCATGTCCCAAACACAGAAAGATCACATCAACATCGCTTATCGCATCGGTAAATCTAAGTTCTGTATCGCCAAGTAAATCGCGATGAACAGCATAAACAGGATGTCCGGCGTGCGATGTGCTGTGTACAAAATTAATAGTAGCATGCGGATGATTCAACAAGATGCGAATCAATTCTCCGGCCGTATAGCCTGCGCCTCCTACAATTCCGACGGTTATTGATTTATTTTCCATGAGTAGCGTAAAATAGTTTCATTTGATTAGCTAAAATGGTCGTAAACCCTTTCACATCTTCACCAGTAAATACTTTGTTGATTTCACCATAATCGCCGAATTTAGAATTCATCAAATCGCATTCGCTTTCGCAACCGATTACAGCAAAATGATACGGTCGTAATTTCACGTTTACACTTCCGGTTACATAGGTTTGCGTACTTTCCATAAAGGTTTCCATGTTGCGCATAACAGGATCTAAATACTGCGCTTCGTGGAGCATCATGCCATACCAATTTGCAATCATTTCTTTCCAATATTGCTGCCATTTGGTAAGCACATGTTTTTCCAACAAATGGTGAGCTTTAATAATAATCAATGGAGCGGCCGCTTCAAAACCAACACGTCCTTTTATGCCGATAATTGTGTCGCCAACGTGAATATCACGGCCAATGGCATAATGCGAAGCAATATCGTTTAACTTTCGTATCGCATCTTTCGGTTTCATCTTTTCCCCATCAAGTCCTATCGGCTCGCCTTTTTCAAATTGAATGGAAATTTTCTTTTCTTCTTTTTGAGTGCATGGCGTTGGAAATGCATCTTCGGGCAATTCGCCATTAGAGGTCAACGTTTCCACTCCGCCTACGCTGGTGCCCCACAGACCTTGATTAATCGAGTATTTGGCTTTTTCCCAAGCATATTCGTAACCATGTTTTTTAAGATAATCAATTTCATCTTGACGAGATATTTTCAAATCTCGAATCGGTGTGATGATTTTTATTTCAGGCGCCAACACCTGAAAGACCAAATCAAAACGAATCTGGTCGTTTCCAGCACCCGTACTGCCATGCGCAATATAATCCGCCTTAATTTTTTTTGCGTATTCGATTAAAGCGATAGCTTGAAATACACGTTCGGCACTCACCGAAAGCGGATAGGTATTGCCTTTCAGAATATTTCCATAAATTAAATAACGAATACCTTTAGTATAAAAAACACTTGTTTCATCAATATTGACATGGCTTGCAGAGCCTAAAACACAGGCTTTATTTTCAATATCAGACAGTTCATCTTCGTTGAAACCGCCTGTATTGACAAGCGCCGTATGCACATCTAATTGTTTCTCATTTTTCAAATATTTGACGCAAAACGACGTATCAAGCCCGCCGCTGAAAGCAAGTAAAAGTTTATTGTTCATAGTGATTAGTGGTTAATGATTAGTTATTAATTGGATTTTCGTGATTCTTTTGACGCATTTCTGCAAGTTTTCGCAACAAGCGTTCTCGTAGCAAAAAACGTTTGATAAACACAATCGGCCTATCCCAAAAAATACGCCAAGGCAATTTTGCAGGAATAATGAAAATCCTGTTCTTCTTGGGGCGTCTGGGTTTATCAGGGTCAAACATCAAGCCTGTGCACAAACACATTTTATGATCGTTGCGTTGCAAAATATCGAAATTTCGGCATCCCTCGCAACCTTTCCAAAACTCCTCTTCTCTGGTAAGTTCAGAAAATGTAACCGGCACATAACCCAAATCCGAATTGATTTTCATCACTGCCAAACCTGTGGTAATACTGAATATTTTTGCTTTGGGATATAACTTTCGTGAAAGCATGAAAATATTCTTTTTGATTCTTCGCGCCAATCCGGTGTTACGATATTCGTGCGCTACAATTAGTCCGGAATTGGCCACAAACATGCCGTGGCTCCATGTTTCGATATAAGAAAAGCCCACAATTTTATCGCCGTCTAATGCAACGATCGCTTTTCCCTGTATCATTTTTTCTGCGATATATTCAGGCGTTCGGTTCACAATACCGGTTCCGCGTTGTTGCGCCGAAATCTGAATTAGTTCACGAATTGCTTCGGCATAATGCGCATGCGACGCATTAGCCACTATAATTTTAACTGCCATCTTTTAATGGTATCAAATAAAAAAATTAATAAATAGATGTTGGATTCCTTGCCTACCTCCGTAGGCGCAAAACACGTAGTCTTGCAATAAAAATTCAGCCCCTACGGGCGTCGGCATCGCCGAAATGTAGCGACTAAACCTCTGCAATGAGCGTTAGCAGCGGCTTCTGGATAAAAATATGTAAAATCGTTTTTCATTTTCGGCTGCAAAATTAATAAAAAAAAAGGACATATGCAAACACATGTCCTTTTTTTTTATTTGATTTATCGTTTATCCCCAATATCCGTCCGATAAAAGAGATTACCACATTCAATCTTCGACACGGCTGAAAGTGCGTTAGCACGTGCTTCATTCAAATCTTTACCTTGCCCTACAACCATTAGCACACGGCCTCCTGCCGTCAGCAATTTGCCGTCTTTTTCCGTAGTGCCCATGTGATAGACCAATGCCCCGGTATGCTCTGTTCCCTTGATTTCATGGCCTTTTTCATAATCGCCGGGATAGCCTTTGGAAGCCATCACAATGCCCAATATCGGCGTGTCGTTCCACTCTATTTCTATCGGTGTTTCATCAGCAATACCACAGAACAGATCGTAAATATCGCTTTTCAAACGAGGTAGTACAACTTCGGTTTCAGGATCGCCAAAACGAGCATTAAACTCAATCACTTTAATACCATTCTTGGTTTTCATCAATCCGCCGTACAGCACGCCGGAAAATGAAACACCTTCGCTAATCATCGCTTTCGCAGTAGGTTTCAGGATATGCTCCAAAGCATACGCCTCGTCGTCTTTGGTGATGAATGGCAGTGGACCGTAAGCCCCCATGCCGCCTGTATTCGGGCCGGTGTCGCCATCGTAAGCCCGTTTGTGATCTTGCGCCAGCACCATCGGATAAACCTCTGCACCACTCACAAAACACATATACGAAAACTCCGGCCCTTCCAAGAAATCCTCTATCACCACCTTGCCTTGTCCGAATTTATCATCCACCAACATATCTTTCAACGCAAGTTCGGCTTCGGCCAATGTTTCGGCAATAACAACACCCTTTCCGGCTGCAAGGCCATCGTATTTCAACACGGCGGGAAGCGGACGGGTTTTCACATACTCAAACGCTTCGACAAACTTGGAAAACGTTTGATAAGCCGCCGTCGGAATATCGTATTTTATCATCAAATCTTTGGCAAACTGCTTGCTGCTCTCAATCTGAGCAGCTTGTTTAGTGGGGCCAAAAATACGCAAACCGTGCGCCTTGAACAAGTCTACAATCCCAAGAGCCAATGAGGCTTCGGGGCCAACCACCGTGAGATCAATGGCGTTCGTTTGGGCAAAAGCCAACAATCCGTTCACATCCGTATCTTTCAACGGCACCAACTCGGCCTGCTTGGCAATGCCCGCATTGCCGGGCGCACAATAGATTTTCGTAACTTTCGTTGATTTGGATAGCGCATCCACAATGGCGTGGCATCTGCCGCCACCGCCTACGACTAAAACTTTTTTTGACATCTTCCTTTAAATTTTAATTAATCTATCTAATTCGTCTTCGGAAATCCAACTTATTTCCCCATCGGGCGACATCATGCGCAAACGATCGGCACCTTTAAAAAACATACCTTCCTGATATTTTTTTAGTATAGATATCGAAATAGTTACCTGTGTCTCTTGCGATGGTTTTTTATGTTGCTTTTTTTCGGTAACTGCAAACTCTCGCAGGAATAGCACGTGCAGAAACAATCCTTGTTCATAGTCATTACGGCTCACACTATCCAACGATCTACCGAAAAAGGGATAGAAAGATAATAAGCGATATAACATGACTTGTTTATTTTTTTTGCTTAATTTATAGGCTTCCCAATAATATTTTGACGCATTTTTATCACCTTCTGCACGATAGATATCAGCACGATATAGTGCCAAGTTGTAACGCTCCTCGTCTGTTGGATACATGAGTTGTTCTGCCTCATCTAAAAGCGACAGCGCTCTTTTACGATCATAAGTTTTTCCGAGACAAGAAGCTAACATCATTACGGTTTCCAAGTTCGTTGCATCATCGGTGTATAATTTTTCAAAATACGGTATCGCGTTATAATACAGAAGCCGCTTATATTTAGCTAACCCGAGATACCGTAAGTTGACAGTTGACGAATCTCCTTCACTCACTAAAATGGTGAATAAACTATCGACTACCGGATAATCTTCTTCCAGAAAATAAATAATTCCTTTGGCTTGCACCAATGCACGACTGTCTGGATTGTATACCAGTGCTGTGTCGCATACCTCCATAGCTAAATCCAACAACATGGGCGCCGAATTCGTTTTATGCAAAGCAAGATAAGTGTTAACCAAAGTAATGGCTAACGACACATTTTCTTTGTTTAGCTCAACAGCAGCGTAATAGTAGTTAAGCGCAAGGGGCAAGAAGCCCATTTGCACCAAACAATTACCAGCGCCTTTTAGAAAACTGATATTTGCGCTATCGCGCTGCAGCAACTGTTGATAAAATTCTAACGACGAAGTGTAGTTTTTTAATTGAAAGTAGAGCCTTGCTAATTGCAATCCGGCGTCAAAATTAGTGCTGTCAAGCGTGTATGTTTTCAGATAACAATCTTCGGCTTCTTTAATGCGACCTAACTGCAAAGCTGTACGGGCAACAGCATTCAGCGCTTCTGTATTCAGTGTATCTGCCGACAACCATAGCCGATAATACCGGTAGGCTTCCCGGAATTGAGCATAATTTTCGCAATGAGTTCCGGAAATGCGGGCACTATCAGTGCTGGTAACCTGAGCAAATGCAGACAAACTATAACTAAAAAATAGAACTATATAAAATACTTTCTTCATATTTTTACACTTTTTAACATTTACCATTAAGTTTACGTCGTTCTTTGCGCCAAGCCACGCCCACAAAACACAGGATGAGTGCTACGCCTAAACCTCGATTGAGCCAAGCGGATTCAAAGTTGAGAACGTAATGATGAACGGCATAAAACAACAAGGCCAAAACGGTGTACAAAGACAAGGCTTTTACGGGATATGGAATTGGGAAATGCCGTTGGCCAAGCCAATACGAAATCAAGGCGATGGCTACATAACAAACCAACGTTGCCCACGCTGCTCCGATATAACCGAAATATGGAACAAGTAGGATATTCAGTCCGATGGTTATCGCTGCGCCGATTAACGAAATATAGGCCCCATACTTCGTTTGGTCGGTGATTTTGTACCACACAGAAAGGTTGTAAAACACACCCAAAAACAAATTGGCCATCAACAAAACCGGAACAATCACAGCCCCCTCTCGGTAGTTTGCTCCCACAAACAGCATAATATCGTTCAAAAACAACGAGCATCCCAAGAATATCACCAAGCAGGCCAATACAAAATAGCGCATCACTTTGGCATAAACCTCCGGTGCATTGCGGTTCTCTGCCTGTTTGAAGAAAAACGGCTCGGCGGCAAATCGGAACGCTTGAATAAACAAGGTCATCAAAATGGACACCTTGTAACACGCGCCGTAGATGCCCAACTGCGCCATAGGGTCGAGTTCGTCCGGAAGCAAATACTTTAGCAGAATCCGGTCGAAGGTTTCATTAACGATGCCAGCCATGCCCCAAATCATCACGGGAAACGCATACATGAACATTTTATCGGCTAACTTGCGGTCTAATTTCGACCACCGTATTTGAAAAAACTCCGGAAGCAGCAATAAGGTCGTGATGATACTCGCCAAAAGATTGGATATAAAAATATAACCCACTCCGATTTGAGGATGATACACGTGCTGTAAGATAGAATCCGGATGACTTTTCAATATCCAAGGGCAAACAACTAAAAAGAACAGATTAAAACCTATGTTTGCGGCGATATTCACCGTTTTCAGTGTGGCAAACCTAAGTGGTCGTTCTTGATTTCTCAACCGTGCAAACGGAATTGCACATATCGCATCAAGCGCCAATATTAGGGCAAACCACACGATGTATTCCGAATGGTCGGCATAGCCAATCGCCGATGCCAATCCATCTTTAAATAAGAATGCCACAGCAAATAAAATAATCGAGGAAAACAACAGCATCCAAACCGCCGTACTGTACACTCCGGGATTATCCTTTTCTTTCGATGAAAAGCGGAAGAACGCCGTTTCCATACCATACGTTGCAATGACCATCAGGAATGCCACGTAGGCATAAAGTTCGGTAACTACACCATATTCCGCAGGAACGAATAATCGCGTGTAAAGCGGAACGAGCAAATAATTGAGCAACCGCCCAATGATGGTTGGCAAGCCATAGATGGCCGTTTGTCCGACTAAATTACGAATGCCCATCGGTGATTATTCTTGATAAATTTGAGCTAATACCGTTTGCCCCACAATCTGCATCGTGCGTTTATCTATTTTGGATAAATCATCTTGAACGGTGTGCCAATACGGATAAAATCCCGTGCCGGTGCTATGGTCGTACTGAATAATATCTATCATCGGGATGCCCGTGAGTTGGTTCACATACAAATGGTCGTCCACAATAGCATTGGTTTGGTCGTTCACAAAAGCACTTCCAAAGCCTAAGGTTTGCGCAGTCGTCCACACTTTGCTAACAATATCCGAGGCATAATACATCGACGTGCCTTCTTTTGTAAATCTTGGATTCCCGCATCCCACCATATCCAACAAAATACCATAATACGCTTTATAACCTATTTTATGCGGATTCTCTGCCCAATGTTGCGTGCCCAAGCACCATGTGTCGGGATTGGCATCCGTAGCAAACTCTGGCGTTCCGTAGTCTTCAAGGTCGAAGAAAATAATATCCACACCAATATCAGGCTTTTGGATTGAGAATTGACGGGCTATCTCTAACAATACTGCCACTCCGCTCGCACCATCGTTTGCACCGGGAACGGGCTTGTGCCAATTGCGTTCATCCGGATCATGATCTGCCGTAGGGCGCGAATCCCAATGTGCTGCCAATAAAATCCGTGTACGGTTTTCCGGAAAAAACGAGGCTATAATATTCTTTCCGCTTTTCATCTCTCCGTTCCAAACACGGGTTGAAAACGCCTGAACCTCTACCTTATCGGCATAAGCAGAAATCGTTTGTTCGAGATAGGTTGCACATTGTTGGTGTGCTTTTGTTCCGGGTACACGAGGCCCGAATGCCAATTGCCGGGCTGCGAATTGATAGGCCGAATCGGCTTCAAATGCAGGAAGTGTTATTTTGGTTTCGGTGGTTGGCGTGGCCTCGGCATCCGACTGTGCGGGCGTTCCACACGATACACAAACCACTAAAAGAAAGGCTAAGATAAAAACGTAAATGCGAAAATTCATGCTGTTTTTTCGGCAAAGATACGAAAAATAATTAAAAATTAAAAATCAAGAACTAAAAGATTTTGTACCGGAGTTGTAGCGGACTTGATACGGAGATGGTACAGACTTGGTCTGTTTGAATTTTGACCGGAATTATAAAAAGACTGACAAAATATCAGTATCCCCAATTCCCGAAGTTCTATTTTTTGGTAAAACGACGAAAAATGACACATCTCAGCTGCTGTTCAACTCCGCTCTCCATTTCTCCGCTGAGAAGTCTAGTCATTTTGTCCAGTTTAGTCATAATTAACTTCGTTTAGGCCTTGCAGCGTTCATAATTTTTTTGTATCTTTGTGAAAAGTATTAAGTATGCCATTAAATCGGTCATCATTACAGCTTCCAAAGCCTTGGCTCATTCAGCCTGAAATGGAACAGCGCTGGGCTCTGCAAATTGAGCGAAATCTGAATTTCTTCAATCGATATGGTAACGGCAATTTTTATATCGTTGACTATTACCGAAAGCGAATTTTTTCCTGTTCGGCTTCGGCCATCGTTCTCTCAAGGCATCCAAAAAGTACGGTCGAAACACATGCGATGGAAGAACATTTTCAAGCATTGAAACCGAAGGAGCGAAATTGGCTCATGCAAATAAATGAGGAAGTCCTTCGTGTGTTTTACAAATATAACGAGGGCGATCGCATGAACTTGGAATATTCATTTGATCTAACCTCCAAAACCGTCAATCAAAAAGAGATTATTCTTCGCTATAAAGTTACTCCCTTTGAATTGGATGCAAATGGAAATTTATGGATGGCGCTGATCTTTGCTTCCGAATCGCCAATGCCTATCTGGACAGATGCTGCCACAATTGTCAATTTCAACAATGGCGACAAATACGAGTTTAACGGTAAAACTTTTGTCAAGTCCAAAGATAGAATCCTTACCGACGAAGAAATTTCCATCTTGCGATGCCTATCCAAAGGCATGCTCGAAAAGCAAATATCGGATGTATTGAACATCCCTAAGAGTTCATTAGGACGCAAGAAACAAAGTGCATTTTGCAAACTTGGTGCCAAAACAGCCGCCGAAGCCACCTATCTGGCCAGAAATATGCATATCATTTAACCATCAAAAAAGCGGCACTTTCTTTAAGAATCTAACGAGGTGCTAAAAGAGCCTTGCGAGGTACTAAAAGAGGCACACAATATTCAAAAAGAGGCTAACGAGGTTCAAAAAGAACCTATCGAAATTCAAAAAGAGGCTCGCGAGGTGCTAAAAGAGGCACACCAAATTCAAAAAGAATCTAACGAGGTTTAAAAAGAGCCTCTCTACATTTAAAAAGAGCCTCACGACATTCAAAAAGCAGGGAGTCTGATGTTTTTAGTATCAAACTCCCTGCTTTTAGGGTTGTTTCGGCCGTTTCGACTCCGCTCAACGACCGCACTCCGGTGGCTGAGCCCTTCGGCTTCGCTCAGGATAAACTCCGTCGAAGCCACTATTCCGCCTCTTTCCGCCTCCGCATATAGGGAAACCGCGCCTTCAACTCGTCGTACACCGCTTTGGCGCCTCCCACATTTTTCGAGGCAGCCTCTTTCGACGAACTGTAAAATACAAGCGCCGCTTGGTAGGCCTCGCTTCCGGCCACCATAGCGGTGTCTTCAACCGATTGCAGCACTTGCCGGATTGCATTTTCAATTTGAAGTAGTTGGGTGGCATCGGCCAAATCTCCGCGAAAATCGTCCATATCCAAATAAGGCGGGCATAACATCGGATTTTGTTTGGCCAACTCGTGCGCTTTGGCCACAAAAGCGAGAGATTTGTCGCCCATTTTCAACATTTCGTGCCGTTGCGCAGGCGTCAAATTCATCACATAAGGCGCCAATGCTTCCGCAACCTCGTTAAGTCTTTTTTGTGCCTCGCCCAGCACTTCGGCGGGGATGACTTGGGAATGTTTGTTCTCCATAATTTGTTTTTGTTTTTTGGGTTTATAATGTAGGGGCGCCCCTCGCGGGTGCCCTTGATTTATTCGTTTATTCGTGCTCTGTTCGATGCGTGGCTTCGACGGAGTTTATCCTGATCGAAGCCGAA
>JAITVC010000154.1 GCA_031286005.1 Bacteroidales bacterium | reverse complement strand
CCGCCTATCCGGGTCGCTTTTTTATGCCGGCTGTGGCTTGCCAGGCGATGTATGATAATACGGTATATGCCCGTACGGAAGGCATGTGGGTTGAGGTTGTGAAATAATGGATAGTTTGTTATTCTATCTAAAAAAACACCGAAACCACCTAATAATCTGGATTTCGGCATTGGTGTTAGGCCTGGTGTTTTGGTTTTGCCTGCCGGATCCTTTGTTTCGCACAACATATAGTACAACGGTTTACGATCGCAATGAGCAACTTTTGGGAGCACGTGTTTCAAAAAATGGCGAATGGCAATTTCCGCCAACCAAAGAACTTTCGGATAAATATGTAACTTGTTTGACGACGTATGAAGACCAGTATTTTTATCGGCATTTAGGCGTCAATCCGGTTTCGTTGTTCAGAGCGTTTAAGCAAAATCTAAAGGCAAAGAAAATCATTAGTGGTGGCAGTACGATTACGATGCAAACCATTCGCATGGCCAGAAAAAAACAGCGAAATTTAGCTCAGAAATTTGTAGAAACCGTCATGGCCGTGCGCTTGGAACTTACCTACAAAAAATCGTCTATTTTGTGCATGTACGCTTCTCACGCTCCTTTTGGAAGTAATGTGATGGGGATAGATGCTGCTTCGTGGCGATATTTTGGTCATTCGTCAAAAGATTTGTCTTGGGCAGAAGCGGCTTTGTTGGCGGTGTTGCCAAATGCGCCTTCGGCGATGCACGTCAAGAAAAATCGTCCGGCATTAATCCGAAAACGTAATAAATTGATCGCAAAACTGTATGATTTGGGTAAGTTGGACGAAACAACCTATCATTTGGCTTTGGATGAACCCTTGCCCAACGAACCTTTTCCGTTGCCGCAATTAGCACCGCATGTAGTCAGTGGTTTGCCAACCGGACAAAAGTATGTAACCACACTCGATGCGGCTCTGCAAATCAAAACCGAACGAGTTTTGCAACGTTGGTACAACGAATTTTCTCAAAACAAAATTCAACATTGTGCAGCGTTGGTGTTTGATGTTAAAAAAGGCGAAGTCGTGGCGTATTGTGGCAATGTGAACTTTGAAACTAAACAATCCGGCAATCAAGTTGATGTTATTCAAGCGCCGCGCAGTTCGGGAAGCATTCTTAAGCCGTTTTTATATCAACTTATGTTGCAAGAAGGTGATTTACTTCCTAATATGTTGATTCCCGACATCCCAATCATGGTGGAAGGATTTCATCCGCAGAACTACAATTTGAAATTTGATGGAGCCGTTCCTGCAAGTTTAGCCCTCTCTCGTTCGTTAAATCTTCCGGCAGTGAATATGCTGAAACAATACGGTGTACCGAAATTTTTGGATGATTTGCGATTAATGGGATTTAGCACGTTGAAATATTCGGCCGATCACTATGGTTTGACGCTGATTTTGGGTGGCGGCGAAGTCAGTCTATGGGAAGTGAGCTTGGCTTATTTGCGTATGGCGCAATCCGTAGTTTTCAATACCGGCAAACAGCAACGTGAAAAATCTTTCGATTGGGGGCAAATGCCTTTGTTTACGGATAAAGAAGCCGATTTATTCCCGACAGGAGCCTGTTGGCAAACGTTGAATGCGTTGATTGATGTGAATCGTCCCGAAGAAATTGATTGGAAAAGTATTCCGTCCATGCGTAAAGTGGCTTGGAAAACAGGAACCAGTTATGGCTTTAGAGATGCTTGGGCAGTAGGTGTAACGCCGGAATATGTGGTTGGCGTGTGGACAGGAAATGCCAGTGGCGAAGGGCGACCGGGACTTACAGGCACAGGAACATCTGCTTTGGTAATGTTTGATATTTTTAATCTTTTAGGACATACGTCTTGGTTTGAATCGCCAACCCAGATGTTTAAGCCGGCTGAAATTTGTAAAGTCAGTGGCTGTTTAGCCGGACGTTATTGCAAAGAAATAGAACTCGTTCCGATTCTTCCGGCAGGTTTCAAAACGAAAGCCTGTCCATATCACACGGTGGTCCATCTTTCCGAAGACGAACACTATCGAGTCTTTGCCGATTGTTATCCGGCCGATAAAATACGCGCTAAAACGTGGTTTGTTTTGCCACCTATTCAAGAATGGTTTTATAAAAGACGACATCCGGATTATAAAGCACTACCTCCTTTGAATCCGGCGTGCAACGGCGAACAAACCACTTTCAAACCAATGGAATTTATCTATCCAAACACGCCTAATGCCATTCGTTTGTCGAAACAATTAGACGGTTCGATTGGCGCTTTGGCTTTAGAATTGGCTCATCGGCAAGCCGATGCGATTGTTTATTGGCACCTTGATGAAACCTATCTCGGCTCTACGCAATATTTTCATCAAATGAGTGTTGTTCCAAAAGAAGGCAAACATGTCATCACAGTGGTTGACCAGTGGGGAAATACGCTTTCTCGCAGTGTTGAGGTGAAATTACCGTAAATATCTAAAAACTTATTTTCAACTAATTTCTTAGTTATTTACATAAAATTTTTGATTAATACCCCAAAATCTTCAACATCGATTTATGGCTCTGCTCTTTTGCGAATAATTTCGTAACATATTCGCCATTTTCGTCCAAATCGATCAAAATATGTTTGGGAGCAGGCGTCAAACAATGTTGTACGCCGCCATATCCGCCCAACGATTCTTGGTAGGCTCCTGTGTGGAAAAATCCCACATACTGAGGCATTTCTGACTCTAATTTCGGTAAGAAAACCGCATTGGAATGCTTTTCGGAGTTGTAAAAATCCTGACTGTCGCACGTTAATCCGCCAAGGAAAACACGCTGATATTCATGATCCCAATTGTTCACGGCCAACATGATAAAACGCTGATTAATACCCCAAGTGTCCGGCAAGGTAGTCATGAAAGAACTGTCGATCATATACCACAACTCGCGATCATTTTGTTGTTTTTGATTAATAATAGAGTAAAGAACTGCGCCGGATTCGCTCACAGTAAACGATCCGAACTCGGTAAATATGTCCGGTTCAACTACTCCGCGTGAGTTACAAACCTGCTGAATCTGCGAGATGATTTCCTCCGCCATGTACTCATAATCGTAGTTAAAGTTCAGCGCATTCTTAAAAGGAAACCCGCCACCTATGTTCAAAGCCGACAAAGAAGGGCACACTTTCTTCAGTTCACAATAGACATTAACTGCCTTGGATAGCTCATTCCAATAGTGAGCCGTATCTTTTATTCCGGTGTTAATAAAGAAATGTAACATCTTTACTTCAAACCTACTTCGCTTAATCCGTCTGATATAAAAGTCTACAATATCATTGAAACGCAATCCCAAACGCGAGGTGTAAAACTCAAACATCGGTTCTTCTTCCGAAGCAATACGGATTCCTATCTTGCACTTATCCTTCACGTTAGCTTCCAAGAGGTCTAATTCCTCTTTGTTGTCAATGATTGGAATGGTGTTGTGAAACCCTTTATTAATGAGTTCGGCAATGTTTTCAATGTATTGCGGACGCTTGAAACCATTGCAAATGATGTGCATATCTTTGTTTGTAATCTTTCCTTGTTCGTAAAGTTCGGTGATTAAATGGATATCGAACGCAGATGAAGTCTCTATATTAATGTCATTCTTCAACGCTTCTTCGAGTACAAAAGCGAAATGCGAGCTCTTCGTACAGTAACAATAATTGTATTCGCCCTGATAAGCAACCTTCGCCATAGCCACATTGAACAACCGTTTAGCACGCTGAATTTGAGAACTTATCTTAGGTAGATAGG